>JBKQRS010000143.1:0-10685 GCA_052143915.1 Bradyrhizobium sp. | reverse complement strand
CTGGTCGGTCATGGGGAGGCTCCTGTCTGGAGTGAGGATTGCAACTCCTCATCTTCAGACAGGACGCGCCTGTTATCCCACCCCGCGAACTTGGCGGCGGAGCCCTACCGCGCGAGCGGTTTAGTCCTCTGGCACCAAACGGACCTCCGGCAATGTCCGCTGTCTGGTCGCTAACGGAGGGAAAGCGGACGTCGCGTGGAAATCTCATTTCGGCAGCGATTGACCCGAGCGGACTATAGTTATCGCTCGCGAGCTCTTAGCTGTTTTCCCTGTTCGGGTTTGAAGAATCCCTGTTCTTTGAAAAATTTTCCCTGTTAATTTGCACAGGGAATTGGTCTAGATGTCGCTGCGGCGCAGATGGTTTCTGCTACGAACTTCGCTTTCTCATGCCAGAAACCATGGAATTCCCTGTAAAATTCCCTGTTAGCAGGGAATTTGCTTGGAGACTGGTTCGAATCCCACTGCGTCGCCAGCCAGCATTCAATCAGTTCAGGCGCTTCTTGAATCTGCCGGATTTTCATTCTGAACGGCCCGCCGGCCGTCGGGGTTGAGCATGACCTCGACGACGGAGGCGTCTTCAAGCCAGTGCGCGATCGCCGGGCCAAGCGTGGTGCGCAGCATGCGTGCGCCACGTGACGTCGCCTCTTGATTGAGATGGTGGATTGCCAATTTCGTCTCCAAGCATGACGTGCGATTGCAGCCGTGATCTCGGGATCATTAGAAAGGGCAGGTCGTGCGTTCGCGCAACAAGATCAGGCGTAGTGCTCCGGCGTAGAAAGACCTGACAACGGCGAATCCGTTTATGATGAGCTATCCGTAAGATCCGACGCTTTGGGGATCACGTCCCGAGAAATTTCCTGGGCCAGTGTCTGCCCTTTCGCCAACCGCCGCCCGAGCGCCTCAACAAAGTGCCATCGTATCGCTCGCCGCCTTCCAGAGTCGCGCTTTGATGCGCATCAATGCCGCAAGAGCGATGCTGCCATCTCACAGATGCTGAAATCGACGGCCGAATCCATCCATGTAATTCAGCTCGGCAATACGTATGTTGCGAAGCCGGGCTTTAGTTATGACGCTGAGGCCTCGGTTGGAATTTCTGCAGTTTGCGCAAAAAGTTAACCTGCGGGGCGGATGCGCGCGAGCACTGCCCGGATCGCGCCGCCGAAGGATCCCTCTTCGAGAAACTTGATGCCGAGATAGCCGCCGCCGAGGATCGACAGCCAGGCAATCACGCTGCCGACCGCGAGCGTCGACATCCCCGTGATGCCCTGACCAATGGTGCAGCCGAGTGCCATGACGCCGCCGGTGCCCATCAGTGCCGCGCCATAGAGATGGCGCACCAGGTCGTTGCGGTCCGCGAAGCTTTCTATTCGGAACGTTCCAGTCGCCACGGCCATCAGGAAGCTGCCGGTGATGACACCGGCAACGACGGCGATACCGAAATTGATGGTCGAGCCGGTAAAGGTCATCAGATATTGCAGGCTTTCGCCGACTGGCGCCACGAAGGTGATTGAGGCAAGCGGGACCGGATTGAATTCATCGGCCCCAAGGACGCCGGTGACGATCCAGCCGGCCACGACGGTGAGGCCGACAATCAGGCCGGCGGTAATGTCGGGAGCACTGCGCCGGAAGCTCGGGTCCTTGAAACAATAAACCAGGAATGCCAGAGCGAGCGCGGCGGCAGCGGCGATGCGCGCGAGGCCGGCTGGCAGTCCGACTGCAGCGCCCGCCATTTCGCCGAGGCTCTGGTTGCTGAGCCCGCGGGCCTCGAGAGCTATATTGGTGGCGGTCTCAAGCTGCACCCGTATCGGCGCGAGCAGGCCGCGCCAGGTCATATAGGCAACGATGCCAAGCACCAGTGTAACGACGAGCGATTTCAGATTGCCGCCACCGAGGCGCACCAGCGTCCTGCTGCCGCAGCCACCCGCCTGAGTCATGCCGAAGCCGAACATCGCGCCGCCGAGGGTTGCACCGAGAAAGCCGAGATTGGAGGAGAGATAGAGCGACTTGTTGATGTTGACGACTCCGCCGAAGTGAAGGGTCTGTGTGCCGATGATCGCCACCGCGATCGCAAGCACCCAGGCACGGAAGCGGCGCCCGTCGCCCATCAGGACCAGATCGGATATCGCGCCCATCGTGCAGAAATTGGTGCGCTGCACGACGGCTCCGAATACGAGGCCGACGGCGAAGCCGCCGATTCCAACGATTGTGGTCGTCTCAAGCTCGCCCATGCGAAACTTCAGCTCCCAATATCCACATCAGCACTCGGTTATGGCGCTATCCGCGCCGGCGCCTTGTCGGACTGATAGGTCCGGCCAGCCCAGCTTGAATTGGTACTGATGCACGGCGGCGCCACCGTAGCGCCGCAACCGGTGAACACCGCTGCCGTCGCGCATATGGCGATGTTCGCCGCCCTATCAGCGGATTTCGCAGCCCTCGCCGCATCTCTCCTGCCGCTCATGTTATTTTATTATTCAAATAAATGAATATCGCAACCATCGTTGCGTCAAGCCTAACGGGCGCGTTTTTCGTCCAGGGGTTTCGAAATTCATTTCAGGCCGTGGACACCGCAGTGCAAAATGCTTATGAGTACGCAAGAGAGATCGTGGCGAGAGGTTATCTGAAACTCCGAATGCGAACACTATCGACAGGCAAGCGGAAGAAACGCTTTCCGACAAAGCCGCCAATCGACACCGACGCCATGCTCGACCACGCGCGAAAGGCGAGCGATTTCCTCAAGGCAATTTCGCACGAGACCCGTCTTCTCATTCTTTGTCTGCTGATCGACGGAGAAAAGACCGTCAACGAGCTTGAGCAGATTTTGAATATACGCCAGGCGGCCGTGTCGCAGCAGCTCGCGCGACTGCGCGCGGACGATCTTGTCGAGGCGCGCCGCAACGGAAAGAGCGTCCATTACTCGCTCGCGCGGCCGGATGTCATCGAGGTCATCTCGGCGCTCTATCGCACCTTCTGCCGGTGAGGCGATCCCGGGGCTCTTCCGGATCTTGACCGGCATGTTCATGAGCCGAAACTTGGCGCAACCTCGACGCCGGCGCCGGTCGTCACGCGATCGATGAAGTGCGCGGCGGCGGCCACCACCGACTTGGTGGCCTGCTGGTGCGGGGCATGGCCGCAGCCCGGCAGGAAGCATGTCTCGATCGGGACGGGCACGAGGGCCTGAAGTGCATCGAGCTGGACGCCCGTGAAGAACTCATCCTCAGTACCCTGAATGGCGAGCACCGGGCAGCGAACTTGTCGGATGTACTGCTCGATGCCCCAGTCGCGCGGTCCTTCCCCGGTCCAAGCCTCGACCAACCGGCGAAACAATTGATCGGTCTTGCTGCCGTGGTAGCGCGCGAGCCGCGCCTTGAGATCTCCGTGCTTAAAGTCAGTGATCTGATCGGCAATGCCTGCAATCGTCCGCTGCTCGCGGAAGAGATGGGGGGCAATCGCGACCACGCCACTGACCAGATCGGGGAAGGCGCCAGCGAAGGTCAGCGCGATCGCAGCGCCGTCGGAGTGTCCTACCAGGATCGGGCGCCGGATCTGCGTCGCCCGCAGGACCTCCGGCAGCGACTCCAGAGCCTCGTCGAGCAGATAGTGCCGCGAATGCGGCGGCTCGAGCGGCGCCGAGTCGCCGGACCCCCAGCGATCGTAGACCAGGACACCGCAACCGGTTGCTGCTGCAAGCCGCTCCGGGATGTCGCGCCAGAGCCGCGCGCAGCCTAGCGCATCGTGTAGCAGCACCAGGGGCGGCCTGTCCGCACCCGCCGCCGCAATGCGATGCCCGCGCAGACTGCGCCCGGCCGCAACGAAGCTCAGCTGTCGCGTGGCTGCGAGGATGACATCGCGGATGTCGGCGGGACCGAGGTTGAGGAACTCGCCCGGCGCCCGGGAAAAGAAATCGTCCATGATCGCCTCGGCATCGGCTAACTCAGCACCGCGCAGGGCCGCCTCCATGTCAAATATGACGCGTGGCGGTGTAACGAAAAAATCACCTGTGATCAGCGCTTCGCGAATGCGGCGGCGCTCCGGCCCTTCCAGACGGATATCGGCACGCAGGCTCCCGCCGCGTCGCGTCAAAGAGGCGCTGACCAGCGTGTCGTCCACCTCGGGGGCGTCGACCATCTCTACGAATTCATCGCGGCCGATCTCCTCGCGATAGAGCCGGCCGGAAAGTTGCTCCTCGTAGGCGGAAACCTCGCCCCACTGCGGCAGGATGCCTAGTCCCTCGGCGAATCCTTCAAGCAGGCCCTGATAGATCGTCGCGAGGTCGGGAAGCTTGTCCCCGAGGATCTCGCGCATGGTGACGACGCGCTGGCGCGCCGATGCGAGGTCGCGCTTGGCGAGCTTCTCGACGGGCACCTTGAGGGCTGCGATCATCTCCTCTGGGTCGAAATCGATCAACAGCGTGCCTTGATAGAACAGGGTGTTGCCGTCGAAGAAGCCGCCTGTACCGCTGATCTTGCGGCCGTCGACCTCGATGTCATTGCGCGGACGGTAGCGCGCGGGAACGCCGAGTTTGTTGAGCCCGAGTGCCGCGCTCACGCAGATCCGCCGCGTTGTCTCCGTGAGATCCATGTGGCCGAGGCTTGCGCGATCGAACACGAGTTCCCATCCGATCTGGCCCTCGTCGAGATACAGACCACCGCCTCCCGTGATCCGTCGACCGACCTCGATCCGCTTGGTCCTGCAATAGTCCAGGCGCACCTCGTGGCTCAGGATCTGATGAATGCCGACGAGGGCCGAAGGTCGAAAACGCAGGAACCGGATCGTGTCGGGAATCCGCCGGGCTTTATGCGCTTCGATGAGCGCCTGATCGAAGGCGATGTTGGCACGCCCGCCGCGAATGCCGGTATCGATCACCCGAAATGGCTTTGCTGCGTTGGAGGTCATACGTGTTCCAGTCTATTTCGGGAGCCCGCGCCGCAGCTGGCTTCGCACCTTGCGAATGTCCTGGCGATCGAGCTTGAACGGATAGGAGGCGATATCCCGCACCGGAGAATCGCCGTAGGGCCGGTCGCAGGGCGAGATATCGGCCGCCTCCTTGCCGGGACAGCCGGACGTGCGGAACGCAACACCGTCGTCGATCACCGCGTCGAGTTCGTCCTGCGGCAAGCCGAAATCGACCAACTGGCCATCGTGGTCGAAGCGCATGCGTTCCAGACGATGGTCGCGGTAGTCGATCAGGTAACGGCCGAGTTGAACGCGGCGCCATTGCGGACGCGGCACCGGCGGGAGATGATCCATGAGCGAGCCGCGTTCGGGGAAAAATGCAAACATGTGGCTGTGGCCGCCGAGGTCGCGGATTCTCTGCACTTGCGTGAGCACGTCGTGGTCGCTTTCGCCCATGCCGACAATGAGATGTGCGCCGAACCGCTCGGGGCCGAAGATCTCTGCGGCACCATGGAGGATTTCCCAATATTTGTCCCAACTGTGCGGGGACTGCACGCCGCGCCCACGGGTGCGGTCGAACACCTCTGGATTGCAGGCATCCAGCGCGACGGTGAAAATTTCCGCGCCGAGGTCGTACAGTTCCTGCACGTCCAGCCGCGTCATGGTAGTTGGGTTCGAAAGGATCGACACCGGCACATGCTTGATGCGCTCGACCCATTTCTTCAGCACGACGCGGGTGTCGTCGTCAGAGCGCGGGTGCGTGATCATGCTGATGCACATGCGGTGGAAGCGTCCGCCATCGCCGCCCGCGGCGACAATGTCGATCACCTGGTCGTAAGGAACTGCCGGCCAGTCGACGCGGATGAAGTTGCGGTCGGCATAATTGCGTTCGGCCTCGCGATGACGCGCAAGCCCGCAATAGCCGCAGTTGGCCCGGCATCCCTCAGGATATGTGAGCAACAAGTTGAGGCAACGCGTGCAACTGGTGCGGTGCATATAGCCGTTCATGACGCCGAGCGTGATCGCCGCCGCGGTCGACATTTGGACGTATTCCGGCGAACGCATGTTGGGAGTAAGAAAATTGTAGTTCGGCAAGTAGACGCCCTCGGGCTGGACGTCCTGCGTTTTCACCCGCGCGCCATTGCGCGCGTCCGCTGGCACTGCGCCGGGTGCACGTGGCTGCATCGTTTCCGGATCGTTGAATGCGCGCTTTTTTTCGTCGAGGAAATCGGGCGCCGGTTGTCTTGGCATTTCGAGACAGCTCATGACTTCCTCTCTTGGTTTAGTATCTTCATGCCGCCCAATAATTGGACGAACCGATCCATCCGTTGGCGAGGGCTCGCGCATCGGGGCGACCGCCACCATGGTAGCGTACGAGCACTTCCCGTCGTCGACGCAGCGCGCGGCCGAGGGCTGCGTCGAAAATGTCGCCGAGTTCTTCCTCGTAACCGCCGAGGGCGGTTACGCGTCCGCCAAGCCAATCCACCGCGGCGCGTCCGGCAAGCGTTCCCGATTGCACTGCTGAGGCGATGCCCGCGCCGGTAACCGGATTGGTCAAGCCGACCGCGTCGCCGGCCAACATAACGGGCACCGCCCCGAGGCGACCGATCGAGCGCAGACGGCCGCCCACTGGAATGGCGCCGCCGGTCGCGCCAAAAGCGTTTGTACCGATGCGGCGTAATGAGGACAGTTTGGCAATGAGTTCGGTGAGCATCGGCTTTAGCCGCTGCCGTTCTTCCATCACCACGCCGATACCGACATTGGCGACCGCTCCCTTGGGAAACAGCCAGCCGTAGCCGCCGCGATAGTCGGCGCTGAGGAAGATATCGGTGGCATCGTGCGGTAGCACGAGCGGCACCGTAAGTTGCCGTGTATCGACAAGCGCGCGGTTGATCTGGCCAATGGCAGCGCCGACCCGCGAATGGGGACCGTCGCAACCGATGAGAACATGCGGTTGCAGCATTCGGCCATCTGAAATGCGGATCGTTCCGTCGGCGCTGATAGCAACCACAGATCGGCCGTATCGGCAGTCTGCTCCCGCTCGCGCGGCTTCGGCAGCGAGCATCCGGTCGAACGCGGCCCGGTCGATCATGCGTCCGCGAAAATCTGCCGTTTCGTCGGGCGATCCAGATTCGGTGAAGGTCAGCATGCGAGTGACCGTCTGCCGGGTTACCGTCCCTACGCCGGGTACGTCCCGTTCGATCATGGTCGGTACGAACTCGGCACATTGCACTGGGCACCCCGCCTCGGCGCGGCGTTCGATGGCAACGACGCCGTAACCGGCGTCAGCGGCAACCGCGGCGGCCCGGCTTCCGGCCGGCCCAAGCCCGACGACAACGACGTCTGGTGCTTCGTTGCCCATCCCGTCCTTCATGCCGCGCAGGTCCTCCGCCTGCCCAGGCCGTCGAGCGCGATCGAGCAGCAGGCGTGCTCCTGTTCGACCGGCCGACCGATGGCGCGGGCAAGCGCCACGATTCCGTCCGCCGGATAGGCGATACCATCAAAGCCCGCCATCACGGCATAGGCATCGGTAATCAGCTTGTGTCGGCCCGCCGGCCGAACGCAGCCGAGTTGAACCGGCGCATGGTTGATGCGTTGCCGCGCGGCGACCAGAACCTTGGCCACGTCATCGGTGGATATCGTGGCGAAGGGGCGGTCCGCAGGCGCGTAAATCGGCGTCACCACGACGAGGATCAACGCGGCCACCTTGTAACGTGAAATGATATTGAGCGCGTTGTGCTCGCCCAGCAGCCGGCCATAATGCAGGCCGATGACGACGTGCGGCACAACGTCCATCGAGGTCGCCGACAGCGAGGCGAGTGTCGCCTGGAAATCCGCCACTGTGCGGTCCAGGTGATAGACGTCGCGGATCGTCTCGTGCGCGCCGATCACATCCATCATCGCGACGTCGACGCCTGCGTCCTGCATGAGCCTGGCGCGCCGCTCGTCGAGCAGGGCGGAATGCACGGCTATTCGCAGATCGGGAAAGTCCCGCTTGAGCTTCTCTATGGTGGGATAATAGCGATCGTATGGCACCTCGTTGCGCCGGTTCGATCCTCCGGAAAGCAGAAAGCCGCGCAGGTCCTTGAGCATCACAAGGTCGCGCACCTTGCGGTCGAGTTCCGCCGGACTGGTTGCCGGGATCATCGGTTCCAGAATTTTCGCCTGGCAGTGGTCGCAGTTAAGCGCACAGGCGCCGCCGGTGATGGAGAAGGCGGGAAAGCTCGCCTTGCCGCAGCCTTTGAGTTCGTCGCTGGCATAGGCGCGGAAGGTCGGCGTGTAGAAGCGCATCGGTCCGAGCGTACGCTCGCGCGCCGCCACCTCCAGAACATCGACGAGGTCGCGATCGAACGGCAGATCGTCAAAGGGTTCGATTTCCTGCAATTTGTCGAACCACGCCATTGTGCTCCCCGCATTCACATGCAAAAAATCATATATCTAGGTTGGCATGCGGCACCAGTGCCGCATGTCATCTTTTCATTCAGGCTCGGCGAGCACATGAAAACGCTCTGCGTCGTGCAGCATTTTGAATCGGACTATCTCGGCCTGATGGAAGATCACTTCGAGGGCCGCAATATCCGCTTCCGCTACTGCCGGCCGTTCACGCCCGGAGGCACGATCCCGGCCACGGCTGAGGGATATGACGGGCTCATTATTCTCGGCGCCGGGCCGCTGGGCATGGTCAGCGGTGGTCTGATTCTTAGTCTCGGCCCGGAATTGCGACTGACGCACGATTTTCTTGCGCGCGGCTTGCCCATCATCGGCATCGGCATCGGGGCCTGCATGCTCGCGACCGAGGCTGGAGGCGGCACCGACGAAGCTCCGCTGCGTTTTGTCGTGGACGCGGCCCGACGCGTCGTGCCGCAGGCGCTGGGCGGTCATTTGCCGGAAAGCTTCCCGATAGCTGTGTATATGCGCGATCGTCCGGTGCTTCCCGCCGATGCCAACATTCTTGCCGTGGATTCTGCCGGCGCGCCGGTGCTCTTTCAGATCCGTGACAATTGCTTCGGGTTCCTCGGCCATCCGGGAATCAAGTCGGCAATGATCGAGGATCTGATCATGGAATTCGATGAAGTGCCTGAGGGCACTGCAGAAACCCTCACAGATCTGCGTGCTGCGCAAAGCCAAATCGCTGCCGCCTTGGGCGAAATCATGGTGGGCCTGGTCCAAGCGACGCATTTGATGCAGCCGTCTCCTTAGAAACCGCTCTCTCCCGAACGACGAATATTTTTCCAGCACCCTATAGCATATATTCAGATATTAGAATATGTATTTTTATAACTCGCGTTTCGACCGTCTATCTGAGGGTCGCTTGCAGCGCAGAATCAATAACAAGAATAGTTTGAATGGGACGGAGGAATGGCGAAAAAGCTCATCATCATCATGGTCAATACCGATCCTCGGAATGGCGAGGAGTTAGGCGCGCCGTTCTTTCAGGCGACCGTCGCCGCGGCGATGGACTATGAGGTCGAGGTCATCTGCACGGCGACGGCGGGCCAGTTGATGAAGAAGGGTGTGGCCGAGAAGCTCGTGGTGAAGCCGGGGTCGCCGAAATCGGTCTACGATTTCATCAAGGATGCGCATGGCGCAGGGGTAAAGTTCTATTGCTGCTCCCCCAACCTCGATCTGTTCGACATGACCGAGAAAGATCTCATTCCCGAATGCGAAGGCATCGTCGGTGGCGCGAAGGTCATCGAGGAAGTGATGGAAAACGACGACGCGCGAGTGCTGACTTATTGAGGGTGACACACAGATGGCAAGTGTAGCCGCGGAGCGGACGACCATTGGCGACCCGGTATCGCCCGCGCCGGTCGTCCCCTACGAGAAGCTTGAAGAGGTGTTCGAGGACATTCGCTCGCACATGCTTTACGAGCACGAGCTGCACGGCTGCCTCAACTGCGGCATCTGCACCGCGACCTGTCCATCGGCGCACTATTATGATTATTCGCCGCGCGAGATCGTCCAGCTCCTGTGGACCGAGAATCTCGAAGGCATCTATGACGCGATGCAGGAAAAAATATGGTCCTGCGCGCAATGCTATACCTGCGCCGCCCGTTGCCCGTTCCAGAATTCCCCGGGCGGGCTGGTCATGATCATGCGCGAAGTCGCGATCAAGCATGGCATGCAGTCGGCCAAGGACGTGCTGCGGCCGTTCTCGCGAGTGCTGCTCAAAGTGATCTCCACCGGCAATCAGCTCGCACCCAATATGATCACCCGCGACGCGTTTCCGGATTGGGGGCCGAACGTCACCAAGGTCGACGCCCCGCTCAACATCCTGCGCAAAGCCATCCCGGTGCCGACCATGCACACCATGGACACGGCGTGGGAGGTCAATCTTAAGACCTCGGTCGAGCTTTACACCATTTGGGAAGCCACCGGCGTGCTCGATCAGTTGGAGATGGTCGACGAGAACCTGTTCGACGTCGTCAATGACGTGATGGACGAGAAGCGCGAAGAGTACAACGAGTGGCTGGAGGAACAGAAAGGCGAAGAGGACGCAGATGAGTGAGACGAGACAGCCTCGGTCTCCAAGCAACGGAGGGCGCCATGGACGACAAGCGTAACGAAGGCACGTCGGCTTTTACCGGCTTTGGCGCCGACTGGCGCCCGTCCAACCTGACGCCAACCGAGGCGAAGGCAGCCACCTCGTGGGTCGAGGCGAAGATCGACCGCCGCTCCATGCTGACCAACAAGGACCGCGTCGCCGACATCCGCGACGCCATGTGGCAGCTCGAGAAGGACGGCGAGATCCTCGTCCACCGGATCGACGAGCGGCATGAGCCGGTGGTCGC
>JBKQRS010000142.1:0-9325 GCA_052143915.1 Bradyrhizobium sp. | reverse complement strand
TAGCCGATGTTGTCGTCCATCTGCTTCATGCCGGCTTCGTTGGCGCCCCAGTCCTTGCCGCCCTTCGTACCGATCATGTCCAGGTACTTCTGCGGCAGCACGGTGGTGACGTGCATACGCGCCGGGTTGTACCAGACGAAGAACGGCTTGTTGGTCTTCTTCGGGTCGTTGCGATCAAGGAAGTCGATGACCTTGGTCGAGATCTCCTCGTCCACCGTTTTCGAGCGTTCCATCGTCAACGGGCCTTCGTCCTTGCAGCTCTGATTCTTCGAGGTGCCGTCGGAGGACTTGCACCAGAGCACGGGACGCGGCGGGGTCAGACAGGTCGTCATTCTCGGATCCACGGCACCCGGGACTTCCGGCACGCCCGGGATCGGCGTGTTCTTGCACGGCGGCACTACTCCCTGCACGGTTGGAGAACTGTTGATGTCCGGAAAACTCACCTGTTGCATCGCATCCAGGTGGTAAAGGTAACCCCAGAATTCCTGGAAGCCGTGTGCGGTCGGCAGCGCATCGGTGTGGTCGCCCAAATGGTTTTTGCCGAACTCGCCGGTGGTATAGCCGAGGTCGATAAGGAACTTCGCCACCGCTGGCGTGCCGGGCTGCAGGTACGACGGGCTGCCCGGCAGTTGCGGAGGTATCATACCGGTGCGCAGCGGATACATGCCGGTGAAGAAGGCGTTGCGTCCGGAGGTGCAACTCTGCATGGCCAGGTAGTCCATGAAGATTGCGCCGTCGTTTCCGATGCGGTCGATGTTGGGTGTTTCGCCGACCATCAGGCCGCGATGGTAGATTCTCGGCTGCATCCAGCCGATGTCGTCCCCCATGATGAAGAGGATGTTTGGCTTGCCGGCAGATCCCTGCGCGAATGCGGGGGTCACCGTCGAGGTCGTTGCGGCAAACGATGCCAACAGAAGCAACCGAATTCTTCGTCCGATACTCATGCGTAACCTCCTGAAAGATTTCGACCATCAGACCATGCAGAAAGAACGATCAGTTTATCATGTTCAACCCGGCCGAGTATGACGCGCGCATCACAATTAAGGTCAGCGCTATTGACTGTTCAATACTGTCATTGTCACCACTCGCAGCTTTCGCACCCCATCGGGGCAGAAACGCCATCACAGCAGGCGTCTTCATCGCCGCGGCCGCGCTTTTTTCTCAGTCGGCGTTGGCCGACGAAGGCGGCGTGAGCTTCTGGATCCCCGGTTTCTTTGGAAGCCTTGCAGCCGCTCCGCAGCAGCCGGGCTGGTCGATGGCCGACATCTACTATCACACCTCGGTGTCGGCCGGCGCCAACGTCGCCCTGTCGCGCGAATTCGAAATCGGCAACGTCCCAACCAATTTATCGGCGCGTCTGAACGCGGCCGTAAGCATAAACATAAATGGCACCGGAGACCTTGGCTTCGTGATCCCTACCTATGTGTTCGCAACGCCGGTGCTTGGCGGTCAGGCCGCGTTTGCCGTTGCGGGCGCCTATGGCGTCTCCAGCGCCTCGCTGGGGGAACGATATCAGGAAACCTCACAACGCCGCTCGGTAGCATCCCTTTCATGCGATCTGACAGCATCAGCGATACGACGTGGGGCTTCACGGACCTGGTGCCGCAATTCTCCCTGTGTTGGAATGCAGGCGTCAACAACTACATGACCTACCTTACGGGTGATGTACCGGTCGGGGCCTATCAATCCACGCGGCCGGCGAATTTGGGACTTGGACACGGCGCAATCGATCCGGTGGCGGCTATACCTATTTCAATCCAATGACCGGGCACGAATTCTCTGCGGTCCTTGGCTTTACCTACAACCTTATCAATCAGTCGACACAATACCAGAACGGCGTCGACATGCACCTTGATTGGGGCGCGTCGCAATTCGTGACCAAGCAGGTTCAGGTCGGGTTGGTGGGCTACGCTTACAAGGAAATTGGCTGCGACAGCGGCTCGGGCGATCACGTCGGATGCTTCCAATCGCAGGTGTATGGCATCGGACCGCAGATTGGCTACGTCTTTCCGCTCAGCCAGACCCTTCAAGGGTATATCAATCTCAAAGGCTACGCAGAATTTGGCGCCTCGGATCGACCGTCCGGCTGGAACACCTGGCTGACGTTTGTCATCTCGCCCGCGGCGGCGCCTCCACCAGCGGCGAGCCGGATGGTCACGAAATAATCGCTGACGCGGAATGTGATTTCTGTTTTGCTTTCCAGCCTAGTGCTTCTCGAACGGAAAGATCATCTTCCAGTCTTTCTTCATGTCCACCACGGTCCATCGATTTATTGCTGCGGCGTCCAAGGCCACGTCAAGCTTCCCGAAGGTGGATTGGCGGTCGTATGCGTATTCGCGCTCCGCGTCGGTATGATGCACAATCAAGCCAAACCGCGCACCATCCGTCATCGTCGTCCATTGCAGCATTTCGAGGTCTCCGTCGGAATTACCAAAGGCGGCAATAGGTCGGCGGCCAATAGATTCATTTATGCCAACGGGCTTCCCGGCCTTGTCGTCGACGAAGTTAACCTCCGGCAGACGGAAGAGGACAGGCTTGCCGTCGCGCATTTGAAACCTCGTTTTAATCGA
Source organism: Bradyrhizobium sp. (assembly GCA_052143915.1). Lineage (GTDB taxonomy): Bacteria > Pseudomonadota > Alphaproteobacteria > Rhizobiales > Xanthobacteraceae > Bradyrhizobium. The sequence goes on along the minus strand of JBKQRS010000142.1, from coordinate 6,755 downwards.
TGAGCCGACGACTTGCTCAGGCGGAACGCCGTACACTCGGTCAGCCCATGGGCGCATAAATTCGACGCCGCCGCCCGACACGATGAAAGTCTTGAACCCATTTGCACGCAAATATGCCAATAACTCCAGCATCGGCTGATAGACAAGCTCGGTGTAGAGCCGCTTGAACCGCACATCGCGCGCAGTCGCGAGCCAGTCGGTAACGATCCGCGAGAATTCGTCGGTGGTCATCCCGGCGTGGGTCACCATGACCAATTCGCTCAGGCTGCGTTCGCCAGCCTCAGCCAATGTCTTCATATCCCCCTCAAGCACCGCCTTGAATGGTTGCCGGTCTTTCCACTCAGGATGCATCGGAGCCAACGCCTTGACGCGGTCAAGCGCGAAGGCCAGTTGGACGTACATTGGCTGCTCGGTCCATAGGGTGCCGTCGTTGTCGAACACGGCGATGCGCTCGGCGGGCTTGACGTAGTCAGGCCCCCCTTCCTGAGTGATATTGGCCACGAACGTGGTGATGGACTGTTTCGTTGCGCCCTCGTTCCAGGAGGGAAGCGGGTCAACGGTTTGCGCCAGAACCGGGGGGTTCCCCTCGAAAGCGCTGAATGCCACGAGCATCGCCAGCGCGGCACGCCTGCTCACGGAATAGAGATCAAGCATTTCCTTTTCTCCTGCGAGAGCGCGGTGTTTTCAGTCCCAGGCCAATCAGCAGTCGCAGAGCGACAGATGCTGTTTGAAGTCACTGTGGTTGTCGTGGAGGGCCAACCATCGGCGTCTTTACCGGCTTGGCCATGCCATAGAACACGACCACGCCCTGACCGCCGCCGAGCGTAGACAACGCTTCGCGCTGGCGGCCCAGAGGGTAACAGTGGAACTTGCAAGCGGGCCGTTGCCGGCCTGAACCTGCCCCTCGATGCGAATGGCAGCGATGGCCGCCGTGTGCATCGCGCTGAGCAGTATTCCCGCCAACAACACCGCAGCAAACCGTGCGTTGTCGACCGTGACCATCGGGCACTCCGAATTCAAAGAAACGATGGAAAATAATTCGGCAAAAATCGATTGACAGTCTTGATGAAGATCAAGGGGAACGCGCAAGTGATTGGCAACATCTGTTCTGAGACTTTTCGGAGAAAGCTGCCCGGCGGGCAAATCAGTCGAACGTTCTTGGATATCGCCTCACTCGGCAGGCCTGGAGCGTTGCGAAATCGTATGCGCGCAAACTCCAATTTCCCGAGACAATTCAATCTGATTTGGGTCGTCCAGTCCCCCGCGTAAAAATATTTCGTTTTCGCTTACCCCAAATCAAATTCATATTCTTCAGCGTCCCGCTCCACAGGAGGGGCGTATCATGATCGTCGCGGTCGTTGGTGCGGGATGCGATGGACGCTTTGGCGACGGCAGACGAGCGGCGTGTGAGGCGGACGGCGAAGTCGTGTGGTCCTAATGCCCCGACGCTGGCATCAAGTTGGTGGAGGCAACTCCGTCAATGACGGGGGCAACAAAGCCCGGTCCCCGGGGAGATCACGTATAAGCCGTAAAACCATTGCGCGGGGAATGCCGGGTGATTCCGGTGTGACCTGACTAACGCGTGTGCTTTTCGCTTCCTAGCTTCGCACACGCGGCTATCGGGCGCATCGGGCGCCCGGCATTCCCCGCGCCCTCTTTCTTCAGAGGGCGGCTGACGCAACAGCTCGGGCGTTTCGCGCCGCGAGGATGGGGGCTTATGTCTTCTGCTGTTTGAAGTTTGAATCCGATGGCCGAACGCAAATATTCGTCGCGGCCTTCTTTCCCTCTCCCCTTGTGGGAGAGGGTGGCTCGAATGCGCGGAGCGAATTCGAGACGGGTGAGGGGTTTCTATCCGCTGGACCAGACCCCTCATCCGGCGCTGCGCGCCACCTTCTCCCACAAGGGGAGAAGGGAAGGAAGCGCCGCGCCTACGCCCGTGCCGCCTTCTTGCGATAGGCCAGATGCACCGCGCAGCTGCAGCCCGGCGGATGGGCGAGCATTTCCTTTGAGGTGATATCGTTGGCGGGTGCGGTGGCTGCCGGCGCCAACGTCGGCATCGCCTCCTTGACGCGGCGCGCCTCGGCCGACTGGTCCTGGGTCGGGATGTAGTTCAACACCGGCGCCAGCCAGCGCTCGGCCTCTTCCACGCTCCAGCCCTTGCGCGCGGCATAGTCTTCCACCTGGTCGCGCTCGATCTTGCCGACGCCGAAATAGAAACTTTCGGCGTGGCTGAAATAAAGCCCGGACACCGAGGAGCCCGGCCACATCGCAAAGCTCTCCGTCAGTTTCACGCCGCAGGTCCTCTCGGCATCGAGCAGCGCGAACAAAGTGGCCTTCTCGGTGTGATCGGGCTGCGCGGGATAGCCGGGCGCGGGACGGATGCCTTGATACTTTTCCAGGATGAGATCGTCGGCCGACAACGTTTCATCCGGCGCATAGCCCCAGAATTCCCGGCGCACGCGGGCATGCATCCGTTCGGCGAAGGCCTCGGCGAGACGATCCGCCAGCGCCTTGCACAGGATCGAGGAATAGTCGTCATTGGCGTTCTTGAAGCGGTCGGCGATGATATCCTCGCCGATCCCCGCGGTGACCACGAAGGCGCCGATGTAATCCGGCACGCGGGACGACACCGGCGCGATGAAATCGGACAGTGCCACGTTGAAGCGGCCTTCGCGCTTTTCGAGCTGCTGGCGCAGCGTATGGAAGGTCGCGACCTCCTTGTTGCGCGCCTCATCGGCGTAGACCACGATATCGTCGCCTTGCGCGTTGGCCGGCCAGAAGCCGATCGTGGCCTGCGCCTTGAACCATTTCTCCTTGATGATGCGCTCCAGCATCTGGCGCGCATCGTCGTAGAGCGAGCGTGCGACGTCGCCGACTTTCGGGTCGTCGAGAATGGCGGGAAAACGCCCGGTCAGTTCCCAGGTCTGGAAGAACGGCGTCCAGTCGATGTATTCGGCGAGTTCCCGGAGGTCGTAATCCCTAAAGCTCTTGATGCCGAGAAACGCCGGCTTCTTCGGCCGTGCGTTGGCAAAATCGACTTTGACCGCGTTGGCGCGGGCATCAGCGAGTTTCAGCCGCTTTTTGTCGGCTTGGGCGCGGAAATGCGCCGCGGAGATCTTGGCGTATTCGGCGCGCACCTCGGTGGCATAGGCTTCGCGCCGCTCCGGCGACAGCAGCGAGGAGGCGACGCCGACGGCGCGGCTCGCGTCATTGACATGCACCACCGGGCCGGCCCGGTAGTTCGGGTCGATCTTCACCGCGGTGTGGACACGGCTGGTGGTGGCGCCGCCGATCAACAGCGGCACATTCATGCCCTGGCGCTCCAGCTCGCCGGCGAGGAAACTCATTTCATCAAGCGACGGTGTGATCAGGCCGGAGAGGCCGATGATGTCGGCGCCTTCGCGCTTGGCGGTCTCGATGATCTTGGTGGCGGGCACCATGACGCCGAGGTCGATGACCTCAAAATTGTTACATTGCAGCACGATGCCGACAATGTTCTTGCCGATGTCGTGGACGTCGCCCTTGACGGTGGCCAGCACGATCTTGCCGGCGGAGTTGCGGCCGTCGCCCTTGATGCCATTGGCGAGATTGCGCGCCTTCTCCTCCTCCATGAACGGCATCAGATAGGCGACCGCCTGCTTCATCACGCGGGCGGACTTGACCACCTGCGGCAGGAACATCTTGCCGTCGCCAAAGAGGTCGCCGACGATATTCATGCCGGCCATCAGCGGGCCCTCGATGACATCGAGCGGGCGGGTGGCGAGCTTGCGGGCGGCTTCTGTGTCGGCATCGATATATTCGGTGATGCCGTGCACCAGCGCGTGAGACAGCCGCTTGTCGACCGGCCATTCGCGCCAGGCCAGATCCTGTTCTTGCGTCTTCTTCTCCTTGCCGCGGAATTTCTCGGCGAGCGCCAGCAGCCGTTCGGAGGCGCTCGCGTCGCGGTTGAGGATGACGTCCTCGCAAGTTTGGCGCAGTTCGGGATCGATGTCGTCATAGACGATCATCTGCCCGGCATTGACGATGCCCATATCCATGCCGGCCTTGATGGCGTTATACAGAAACACCGAATGCATCGCCTCGCGCACCGGCACATTGCCGCGGAACGAGAACGACAGGTTCGAGACGCCGCCGGAAATGTGCGCGTGCGGCAGGTTCGCCCGGATCCAGCGCGTCGCCTCGATGAAATCGACGCCGTAATTGTTGTGCTCCTCGAGCCCGGTCGCGATCGCGAAAATATTGGGGTCGAAGATGATGTCTTCCGGCGGGAAGTCGAGCTGATTAACAAGGATGTCGTAGGCGCGCTTGCAGATCTCGGTCTTGCGCGCGAAGGTGTCGGCCTGGCCAACCTCGTCGAACGCCATCACCACCACGGCCGCGCCGTGGCGCCGCGCGATTTTGGCTTCGTGGATGAACTTCTCCTCGCCTTCCTACATCGAGATCGAATTCACCACCGGCTTGCCCTGAACGCATTTCAGGCCGGCCTCGATGACGTTGAATTTCGAGGAATCGACCATCACCGGGACGCGGGCGATATCCGGCTCGGCGGCGACGAGGTTGAGGAAGGTCACCATCGCCTTTTCCGAATCAAGCAGCCCTTCGTCCATGTTGACGTCGATGATCTGTGCGCCGTTCTCGACCTGGTCGCGCGCCACCTGAAGGGCCGCCGTGTAATCGCCCGCGGTGACCAGCTTGCGGAATTTCGCCGAACCCGTGACGTTGGTGCGTTCGCCGACATTGACGAAGGGGATGGCCGTTGTCAGCTCGAACGGCTCCAGGCCGGAGAGCCTGAGCCGCGGTTCGATCACCGGGATCGTGCGCGGCTTGTGCGGCGCGACGGCAGCCGCAATCGCGGCGATATGGTCGGGCGTGGTGCCGCAGCAGCCGCCGACGATGTTGACGAGGCCGGCAGAGGCAAACTCGCCGATCAGGCGGGCCATATATTCCGGGCTCTCGTCATACTGGCCGAATTCGTTGGGCAGGCCGGCGTTCGGATACGCGCAAACCAGGGTGTCGGCGACGCGGCCGATGTCGGCGATGTGCGCGCGCAAATCCTCGGCGCCGAGCGCGCAGTTGAAGCCGATGGTGATCGGTCTGGCATGGCGCACCGAATTCCAGAACGCCTCGGGGAGTTGGCCCGACAGCAGTCGCCCGGATTTGTCGGTGATGGTGCCGGACACCATCACGGGCACGTCGATGCCGCGTTGTTCAGAGATTTCGGCAATGGCGTAGAGCGCGGCCTTGGCGTTCAGCGTGTCGAAGATGGTCTCGACCAGCAAGAGATCGGCGCCGCCGTCGAGCAGGCCCTTGATCTGCTCGCCATAGGCGGCGCGCAGATCGTCGAAGGTGACGGCGCGGTAGCCGGGATTGGACACGTCAGGCGAGATCGAGGCGGTGCGGTTGGTCGGGCCGATCGCGCCGGCGACAAAGCGGGGCTTGCCGTCCTCGCCGCTGACGCGTTCGGCGGCGGCGCGCGCGAGCCGCGCGCCTTGCAGATTGAGCTCGTAGGCGAGGTCCGACATCTCGTAGTCGGCCTGCGCGATTCCGGTCGAGGAAAAGGTATTGGTGGCGACGATGTCGGCGCCGGCGCGCAAATAGTCGGCGTGGATGTCCTCGATCGCCTTCGGCTGGGTCAGGATCAACAGGTCGTTGTTGCCGCGGACGTCGCGGTGGAAATCCGCAAAACGCTGCCCCCGAAACGCCGCCTCGTCATATTCGAGGCCCTGGATCATGGTGCCCATGGCGCCGTCGAGCACCAGGATGCGCTCGCGGGCTGCCGCGAGCAATGCGGTTCGCTTGGGGGAAACTGGCACGGTCATCGGATCAAGCGGCTTTCTGTGCGCCCGCGGGGCGAATGCCGAGCAAATGGCAGATCGCGAACACGAGGTCCGCGCGGTTCATGGTGTAGAAGTGAAATGTATCGACGCCCTGCTTGGTGAGCTTTCGGACCTGGTCCGCGGCGACGGTGGCCGCCACCAGCTTGCGGGTCTCGGCGTCGTCGTCGAGGCCTTCGAATTTTTGCGCGAGCCAGTCCGGCACGCCGGTGCCGGCGCGGGTCACGAAGGCTCTCGCCTGCTTGAAATTGTGCAGCGGCATGATGCCGGGCACGATCGGAATGAAGATGCCGCGCGCGCGAACCCGGTCGAGGTAGCGAAAATAGAGGTCATTATCGAAGAACACCTGCGTGATGGCGCGGGTCGCGCCCGCATCGACCTTGGCTTTGAGGACGTCGATATCGGCATCGAAGTCGGGGCTTTCGGGGTGTTTTTCCGGATAGGCCGAAACCGAGACTTCGATATCCGGATATCGCGTCTTGATGCTGGCCACGAGTTCGGCCGAGGTCTGGTAGCCATCCGGATGGGTGAAGAAAGCCGTGCCGATGCCGCCGGGCGGATCGCCGCGCAGCGCCACGATATGGCGGACGCCGATGTCGTGATAGCGGCGCACGATCTCGTCGATCTCGCCGCGCGCCGCACCGACGCAGGTCAGATGCGCGGCCGGCAGCAGTTCGGTCTCGCCAAGGATACGGGCGATGGTGGAATGGGTGCGCTCGCGGGTCGACCCGCCGGCGCCATAGGTCACCGACACGAAACTCGGGGCCAGCGGCGCCAGGCGCTTGATGGTATCCCACAAGCTCTTCTCCATCTCCTCGGTTTTCGGCGGGAAGAACTCGAAGGAGATCGCAGGGTGTCTAAGCACGCGCTGCCCATCCGATACGGGGGGCGTAACCTCGGTCATGGTACTCACAAGCTCCG
>JBKQRS010000141.1:0-4349 GCA_052143915.1 Bradyrhizobium sp. | reverse complement strand
GACGGCTTTGGCTTTTCCGAGGAAACTCGGAGCCGAGCGACAAATGGCCCGAGGCCGAAAACTACGCGAACTCCGAATCACGAGTTCGAAACCCACTCTCTCCGCCAGTCCAGTTTGGGCCCGCATGATGTCGGCCTGGGCCCGATCTCGGATAGCCTTCAGCCCGGCGATACGCTCCTTAAGGCCCAGGTCGCCCAAATCGGCGACACCGGTCTCTAATTCTGTAACCTCCAATGCGCTGCGGCCTGCCAGGCCACCGTGTGAAGTCCGCCTGTCCGCCACTGATACAAATGCGACATCGACATTCCGTGGCTCCCGCGTGAATAACCATTCTTTCTCATCGAGCGTCGGATAGCCTGCTGGCTTGGTTTGTCAAAGTCGAGCAAAACCCTTCCCGCTCTTCGATTGATGTCCATTCCTGATAGGCCTTGATCTCCTGCCCGAATATTTCCCTGCTTCGGCTGACGGCCTTTTAGTACGACTTGCGGTCGTGCTTCTGTTTCATCTAAGTCTACTAAAAGTTGAAGATTGGAGAAGGCCGGACATATGCATCGTAAAATTCTAATCATGGGACTGCCGGGGGCCGGCAAGACCACTCTTGCGACTGTACTGGCCCCACTGCTGAATGCGGTCGTATTCAACGCCGATGCGGTTCGAGCTAATCTCTCACGAGATCTAGTCTTACTGCGTCATAAAATTTTGCACTTCGCCAGGTTCCTGATTGGAGCGGCGCAGCACGGACACCGCCGCAAGTGTTTGACGAGGACGAGAACGAGCCGTCGGCGCATGGTCGCAATCGAGTTTGGAATGTGCCGCTCCGGCCGCAGCGGTGGATCCTCTGGGTCTGTAACCTTCGGGAATGCCAGCCGCCTGGAACATCGCGGTGGAACGAGGTGCTGAGGGGGAAATCGTCTCCCTTTCGGAGATCAAGAATCCGTAGGCCGCGATGCAGAGTGTTGCGTGATGGTGGAAGCCGCGCCATCCTCGTCCTTCGAAATGCCCGAGCCCAACCTCCTGCTTCAGTTCCTGATAATCGCGCTCGATGCGCCAGCGTAGCTTGGTGAGATCTACCAGGTTGCCGAAGGTGATATTTTGCGGAAGCGTCGAGAACCAATATTTTGTTGGCTCGGCCTCACCTTTCGGCCACTCGATCAACAGCCATTCTTCCGGGCGGCTCTTGGTAAGATTGTAATCGCGATGGGCAACACGGATACGCAACCGGGCAAAGCGCGAGGACAACTGTTCGGCCGAGCCTTCGCGCCAGGCGATCTTGCGCCAGGCTTTTGCCGGCAAGCCCAAAGCAAGCTCCTTGACTGAGGTCGGCCGATGATTGCGATCACGCCGTATCAACTTCGGCGGCCGTCCGCGACCCGACCAGGTTTTGGGATGCAACGGCGCCATGCCCGGCGCCCATACCGTGGTGTTCGGCAAGATGCCGGCCAGATAGGTCAATCCCAGTGCGCTGATGCTGCTGCGCAGTTCCGTGTTGCAACCATATCCGGCGTCCATCAGCACCACACCGAGCGGCAGGCCGGCTGCACTGGCCGCACGGATCTGCTCGAGCGCGATCTCGGGCTTGGTCCTGAAGCGGATATCCTCGGGCACGCCTGTCTTGCGCCGGCGTTCATCGTCCGCCGCCCACTGTTCCGGCAAATACAGGCGATAGGCCACCGGCAGGCTGGCGTGGTGGTTGGCAATCGATAGCGAAACCGCGACCTGACAATTGTCCTGCTTGCCGAGTTGACCACAATACTGCCGTGCCACCCCTACCGAATGCCGGCCCTGTTTGGGGAAACCCGTGTCGTCGATAATCCAGGCCTCGATCTGCCCATGGCGTACGATCTCCGGCAGGACCATCTCGCGCACCTTGGCCAAGACCTTCTCATCCGACCAGCGCCCTTCGCCGACAAAATGCAGTAGTGATTGATGTTGCGCTGCCGTCCGCTCAGGTGCAGTCACCGCCGCCATAGGCTCTACGCTCTTGCGCTCGCATGGCATCATCAGGCCAACGCAGTAATCCCGCAGCGGCCGGGCACGGTCCGCATGGCCGATCACGCTTACCAGTCCCTCGACATACGCTTCAAATCGCGATGCACTGTCAGCCGCTATTGGGTGATCCATCTCAGCTCCTCATGCCGAAAAACGAATCTCCCAAAATTATCAAGGATCCCAAGCTCCCAAAATGCGACTTTCTGACTCAGTAAGACTAGCAGGCTGTTGAAGAAGTCGCTGGCGAAGCGTTTTGGATCGTGATTCCCTTGGATCTGGATTTGGCTAGGGGGTCGCGATGCGGGGAAGTGACGAACGGTCTGGCTCGCTTTTCAGTTATGTGGACCTGGAGGCTCGGGTTCGCGTCGACCATCCGCTACGGGTGATTCGGGACTTGGCGAATGCGGCGCTCGGCGACCTTTCAGGGGAGTTCAGCAAGCTCTATACGGACTTCGGCCGCCCCTCAATCGCACCGGAGAAGTTGCTTCGGGCGATGCTCCTGCAGGTGTCCTACGGAGTTCGCTCGGAACGGCATCTGATGGAACGGATGGAGTTCGATCTGTTGTTCCGCTGGTTCGTCGGACTTGGGGTAGACGATGCGGTTTGGGACCATTCGACTTTCTCGAAGAACCGCGACCGGCTGCTTGAGGGCGAGATAGCAGCCAAGTTTCTGAACGCGCTTTTGGCGCAGCCGAAGGTGAAGCGCCTGCTATCGAGCGATCACTTCTCGGTGGACGGCACGCTGATTGATGCCTGGGCTTCGATCAAGAGCTTCCGGAGGAAGGATGGCAGCGACAAAGACCAGGACGGTCCGGGACGCAATACCGAGCGCAGCTTCCACAAGGAGAAGCGATCCAACGAGACCCATGCGAGTACGACCGATTCTGAGGCGCGGCTCTACAAGAAGGGTGACGGCCAGCCGGCCAAGCTCAGCTATATGGGTCATGCGCTGATGGAGAACCGCAACGGTTTAGCGGTTTTGGGTGGAGTGAGCCAAGCCACGGGCACCGCCGAACGGGAGATGGCACTTGCCATGATCGACAGGCGCGGATGCGCGAAGCGGATCACGCTGGGAGCGGACAAGGCTTATGACGTCATGCAGTTCGTGCACGACCTGAGAGACAGGTCAGTTACTCCGCATATCGCGATCGACGGTCATCTGAGCACGACCGGCAAACGACGCAAGACGGCGATCGACGCGCGTACCACACGTCACGGCGGCTATGACATCAGCCAGCGTTGCCGCAAACGCATCGAAGAAGTATTCGGCTGGATCAAGAGTTCCGCCGGCTTGGCCAAGGTAAAACTGCGAGGTCGCGACCGGGTGGATGCCGCCTTCGTCCTGGCGCTTGCGGCCTACAATCTGATCCGGCTGCCCAAGCTTCTGGCGGCACCGGCATGAGCATCCGGGGCAGATGGCGCGTCGCAGAGACACCAGGCTACGATATGGCCGTGGCCGGCGCCTACATCCTGTTCGATGAGAACGGCGGCGAGTTTGCCTTAGATTGCCTCACCGGCTCCATTCACGTCGCCTGCGATGGCGATTCCGTCGAGTTCGACTGGCAAGGAAATGACGAAATGGAGCCAGCCAACGGTGACGGCTGGGCAGAACTGCAGGACGACGGCTCACTAGAAGGTGAAATCCGTCTACTCAACGGCGACAACATCCCGTTCATCGCACTTCGTCCAAAGACTTATTCAACAGCCTGCTAGGTTTCAGCCATGAGGATCGTGTAGAGCACGCCCGCCGAATGGGCTGGATGTGCGACCGGGTCGTCGAAGCTGGTGGCACAGTGATCGCCGATTTCATATGCCCAACGCCCGATACCCGAGGAGCCTTTGGCGCGGCTTTCACGATCTGGGTGGACCGGATCGATGCAGGGCGGTTTGAAGACACTAACCGAATGTTTACCGCGCCAAATCGTTTCGATGTACGCGTCACGGCCGATGGCGCGCCTGAATATTGGGCGGAACTCGCGTTGGCACGCCTGTGGCAGGCATTCGATCCGCAGAAGCCGACCGCATTGTTTATCGGTCGATATCAGCCATTTCATCCAGGGCATCAGCGTCTGATCGAGGAAGGATTGCAGCGGGTTGGGCAGGTGTGCATCGCTGTGCGCGATACCCATGGGATCGATGCAAAGAACCCGTTGCCATTTTTTGCGGTAAAGCAGCGTCTCGAGGTGGCGCTCTCCGCATATACCGGACGCTTTGTAATGGTCGCACTTCCTAACGTTACCAACGTGATTTACGGACGGGACGTTGGCTACAGCGTTGAGCGCATCGTTCTCGACGAAGCAACTGAGGAGATATCTGCGACCAGGATACGACAACTCGCGGCAAACCCGGGCCAGCAGCAG
>JBKQRS010000140.1:0-21708 GCA_052143915.1 Bradyrhizobium sp. | reverse complement strand
GAGACGCGCAATTACGTCCAGCGCGTCATCGAGAATCTGCAGGTCTATCGCGTCCGATTTGATAACGGCGCTTCGCTGATGTCGAAGTCCGATCAACGTCCAGGTAGCTTGCAGGAGGCCAACTCGGCGCCGCCGTTGTTAGCTCCGGCGTCTGCTTCCCAAGAGGATCCAGGCATTCCATAACACCGAATGTACGAATCTCCGCCGACTCGGATGAACCGGAATTTGTGCAGACCAATCTCTTTCTGGTGCGAAACGGGCTGCGGCTACTCGCTGAATTCTCGTTCCCATCCCCGCTGAATCTGTATTGAACTGATCCGACGGGAAGAGGGGCCGCGCGCGGCAACATAGTCATCTTCGAACAGGGAAAATATGAGCCACACGCTCCGCGGCGACGGCATTTCGGCTACCATCAAGGCTGACGGTGCAGAACTATGTTCGTTGAAAAAATCGGCAAGGGCTTGAGTTGTTGTGGAGGGCTGGATCGACCTGGCCGCGCCATGCTCTGATCTTATTTCCGATCGTCGGTCGGCTCAAAAACGACGAACTGCGGCACCAGGGGAAGATCTATCCGATGACGCAGCACGGTTTTGCGCGGGATCGGAAGTTTAAGTGGAGCGAGCGTGGGTCAAGATCCTGCACCCTGGTTCTGACTGACGATTCGGCGACTCGTTTGCACTTTCCATTCGTTTTTCGATTGGCGGTGACCTACGCGGTAGAAGACGATCATTTGGATGTGGGTTTCGAGATCACCAATACAGGTGATGAGATGCTGCCGGCGTCGATTGGCGCCCATCCAGCCTTCAATTGGCCGTTGCTGCCATGGCTGCCAAAAGAAGCTTACGGGATGAGCTTTTCCAACGAGGAGCTCGAGCCCATTCGCCGTTTGAAAGATGGATTGCTGCGCGCCAAGCCGGAATCCACGCCTATTCGTGGCAAATTCCTTGCCCTTTCAGAACAGCTTTTCGGAGATGACGCGGTTATTCTCGATAGACCCGCTAGCACCACTATCTGCTACGCCGCCGATCGCGGCCCAGCGATAAAAATCTGCTGGCAGGGGTTTCGAGAACTTGGAATTTGGTCGAAGCCCCAAGGCGCACCGTTCGTCTGTATTGAACCCTCGCATGGGTTCGCCAGCCCGTCGGACTTTGACGGCGAATTTATTGATAAGCCGGGCCTAATGCAGGTTGCCCCGGCCGCAACACGAACTCTTAAGTACCGTATTCGTGTTGACTAAAGTGGGCTGATAACAATCGGAACACGCCTGTCGGCGCGTTGGCGTTCCATGATGGCTCAATCAACGCAGCGGCCGGCAAGTCCACCAACCGAGGTCTGCTTTCTGGACTGAAAGCAGACAAAACCGGGCTCAAAGACCACAGAAACCTGATCGCACTTTTCTATTGATGGGCAGTCGTCGTGGGTTTTTCGCTAAACTCTGCCAAGCATTGAACAATGTAAGCCGTCCGATCTCTGGGCAGAACCTTCGCAGCAGCGGCCTTGTGACGGCATTCGAGTTGCGCGATTTGTTCCACACGACGCTTTTCCGCGGCCTCGCGATACTCGGGAGCAACGGCATTCGGCTCGACTAGCTTTTGAGTAAGGCTTGGTTCGGCGATTGGGTGCTGTCGGATTGTCGGCGGGGATAGCCTGACCCTCCGCACTGCAATCGGCAGTCCATCAGACTCGAACTGCAATTCATAGCTTTTACCGCTGCTATCCGTCGCGATGCAAGAGATTCTGGAGACCTGTCCCGCCGCAAAGTTTCCAAGCTGCTTGCAAATTCCAGCCGATAATTCGACGAGGGGCACTGGCAGGCCATCGACCTTCGGCCTGTCCTTGGAGTTTAGCAGCATTCGGTCGACGGGTAGTTCGTACAGATCATCTTGCCTCTGACCATTTTCACCCGAGAACGAGATTACGTGACTGCCGTCAGCTGGGTCCTCGAGAGCAACCGTGAAATTTGTTCGGCCTAGTTGACTATGGACGAAAGCAACCGCCTTGCACTCGAAATCGCGTCCCGCAATTTTAAGAGTACTGCAATTGCCGGACATCAACGCGAATAAATCGGTGTCCGGTTCCGGTGATTTAGCCTCGTTCGAGACTAAAATAATGGGCCGCGCCGACTGCTCGGCAACTGACGGAGTTGCAGAGAAAACAGCGGCGGCAGCGAATACTTGCCAAAGGAGGCGCACCGTGTTTCGGCCAGGCATGGACGGTTCCAGCGTTTGTCAAATTTGATTCAATAAACGAGCCCCAAGTAATAAACGTAAATGCGCGTCAACCAATTCGAGAACTAGTGAAGGATTCGTAAATTGCAAAATATTGGGTCACGCTTCATGAGACCATCCACAGAGTCATCTGCCGCTCAATAGCTTGAGCTTGCTCGCTTGCGCTAGAGTTCACCCCCCGCGCGGGCCCCAGTAGCCCGCCCTCGCACCGCTTACGATTGCGTAACTAAATCCGAATATATTTTAGTGGAAACAGCCGGCGTGCTCGAATGTTTCGGGCAAAACTGGATCTTGGGACCGTGGATATTCTTTTGGTACCGTGCGGTTTGCTCGTCGCGCTCGTCGTCGCTGGCTGGTCTTGCGGAAGGTCATATTTTGAAAAAGGCCGCCTCAGGGGCGGAGAGGAAGCCACTCGCGAGATTCTCTGGGGTATGAGCCTTCATTACGAACTCGAGGGGCGGATGGTCCCGGAGAACGTGGTAAAAGCGCTGAAGGCGGTCAATGCAGCGTCTCGCAAACGCAGAAAAAGGCGGAGCTCGTCGCCCGACCCATACTACGTTCATCTCAGCAATTTGGGTTACGCCGTTGGTGAGGCATGCTGGCTGAAGGGCCACGGCACTGGCGTGAGGAGGAAGTCGCCCGCGGAGGGCAAGATTCGCCTCGATCTCTCGTTAAATGAACTACTGCAGCTCAGCTGGTTGGCGCATCACGGGTTTCAACATATGATGCCCAATTATCGGAGCTTCGAGATTTTCCGATTCAGCGGCGAGGAAGAAGCGGAGGAAGGCGCGAAAGCAGTCAGCAAGATCGAATGCGCTATTCCTGCGAAAGACCGCCCCTTCGCCGACCTTACGGTTCAATTCAAGAAACGGCAGAAGCTGATTCGGGATTGGTGGCAGCCAACGCCAAGTCAGCTGACCGCATAGACGGTAGGTGCCGGATGCACGGTGGTCCCTCACCGCTAGCGCCAAAAACCGGAAGTGACCAGCACCCAGCCAAAGTGGCGCGATTGACCCTGGTTGTGTAAAACGCACCGCTGGATTTGATTCTCGCGATATGATTCCCGCGCGATTTGCGGGGGAACGGATGAGACGCTTCGTTGAGGGCACGGATCGCGGTCAGAGCACGCTATTTCCTGAATCCTTGGGAGACTGGATCGGCGAGGACAATCCAGTCCGGGTGGCCGCAGGCAGGCTTCGGCGATCGCCTCGGCGTCGTTGTAGTCGTTCTTCTGCCCCTTCACGAACGGCTTCACATAGATTGCCGGGATTATCCTTGGCTCATGGCCTAGCCGCCGCACAGCCCGGCTGACAAAGTGCGCGCTAAGGCATGCCTCCATTCCGACCACACAAGGTGGCAACTTCTTGAGGGCTCGACCAGTGCCAGTCGCTTGATCTTGCGACGAAAAGCGATCTTGCCGTCAGTGCTGAAGCCGACGATGTGGAAGACTTCCTTGCCGATATCGATGCCGATCGAGGCTAAGGGTGCAGTGGTGTTATCCATGGGCTGCTTCTCCGGGTGCTGCGGTATAGTCTTTGCAGACTATCCCCGCGGGAGAGGGAAGCAGCCGGTCCATCCCATTATCGGACATCACCTGGCTAGCTGACGACGTCCGTTCTTGGGAGAAAAGCAAAGGTCGCCGTTCCATAACATCTGACTGGCGAACGTTGAACGGTGGGGGATTCGAACGTGCTGGTTCCATAACCGCCTAATTTGCGAATCCACGCCGCTTCAAAATCAAGGTCGGCACGGGCGAAGCGGAAATAGTGGCCATCAAATAGCCATGCCGTCCCCGGCAAAGTTTAGGCTACGGTGCTCAACCTGCTGTCGGCTTGCGGGTTGGCACAGAGCAGGCGTTTACGAATGGCTTCCTCAACAAGTGCGAGCGTTTGTTTGGCTTCACGTGCTTCGGCTTCAGCTACTTGGGCACGGAACTCCACCGCCGTCAGTCGATCTTCCGCGGCTTCGATACGCGATTGAGCCTGCTTCAAAGCTCGAGATGCGTCCTGCAGTTTGCATTCGGCCTCAGTGATGAGTTCGCGCCGCTCTCGCTCAGCAGCTTCAGTCCGCATTTCGGCAAGCCTTAATCGGTCTAGCGCGCTCTTACACAGCGACTGAGCGCGAGCCTCAGTTTCTCGGGCATGGTCCTCCATGCCGCGGAAAATTTCGGCCGCTTCGTATACGAGGTTGAGAGCCGCCGCGCCACTATCGGGCACCGACGGGCGCGCAAAGCAAAGGACGTTCTCGTCCCTGCCGACTGATACTCTCAGATTGCGCTTTGCCATGTAGTTCACGCCCTTTTCCGGATGACTACAGGCATGATCATGAACATTTATGGTAAAAGGACAGTTAAGAAAGCCGATTAGCCAAGGTAATGCGGTGCGTCCGCTCGGTCTGACCGCGGCGGCGAACCCGCACGTTTCGTGACGCCGATAAGGCGAGCGTCCAACCCTTCGATCAGCGCCACATCCCGCGCATGCGGGCGCTGACGTCAATGCGCTGCCCGAGGCTCGCGGGCCGAGCCGCTGCGCCAGTTACGACCAGCGGCCAATTCGTCTTCTCGAATAGTCCTAGCAGGCGATCGGGAATGAAACGGGTCCTTGAAGCGTAGACGTGGCGGTCACCTTGGGCATGCTGACCATGTGTAAAGAAGCGCTGCGGCACAACCAGATGCAGATCATCCTTGGCGCGAGTCATCGCGACGTAGAGTAACCGACGTTCCTCTTCGATCTCCGCTGTCGTTCCGGCGCCGAGGTCGGAGGGACTGCAGCCATCGACCACGTTGAGCACAAACACCGATTTCCATTCCTGGCCCTTGGCAGAGTGGATCGTCGAGAGGACGAGATAATCCTCATCAAGCAGCGGAACCCCAGCCTGATCACTAGTGGCGTCTGGCGGATCGAGTGTCAGTTCGGTGAGGAAGCGTTCACGGGAAGCATAGCCGCTCGCGATTTGTTCGAGCTGGATAAGGTCTCCGCGACGGATTTCTGCGTCTTCATGGATGCGGTCCAAATGGGGCTCGTACCACAAGCGGGCGCGTTCGAGATCGACCGGCCAGTTTGAATCCCGAAGCTCTGCGACGGCCCGCGTGAACGCTTTCCAATCGTCGCCGGCACGGGGCGGGGCCGGGGCGTCGGCAAGCCCTGCAAGCGGATCGGCGCAGTTGGCCATGTGATCGAGCACCCGCTGCGCTGAGGTGGGACCTACCCCTGGGATCAGTTGCATCAGCCGGAAGCCGGCCACACGGTCTCTTGGGTTCTCGACGAAGCGCAGTAGCGCCAGCAGGTCCTTGACGTGCGCGGCATCAAGAAACTTGAGGCCACCGAATTTGACGAAAGGAATGTTGCGCCGGGTCAGCTCGACCTCCAACGAGCCACTATGGCTCGATGTCCGGAACAGCACCGCTTGCTGTTTCAGAAGTGTCCCGGACTCCCGGTTTTCTAGAATGCGCTCGACGATGCAGCGCGCCTGGTCGGCTTCGTCGCGTACGGTGACAAGTTGGGGTTTTGCGCCCGAAATTCGGTCGGTCCACAGGTTTTTGGTGAACCGCTCCTTGGCAAGATCGATCACGCCGTTGGCAGCGGCCAAGATGGCCTGAGTCGAACGATAGTTCCGATCAAGCGTAATCACGCTGGCCGGTGGGGAGAACTGACTCGGGAAATCCAAAATGTTGCGCACGGTGGCAGCCCGGAATGAATAGATCGACTGCGCATCGTCGCCAACGACGGTGAGGCCGTGGCCGCCGGGTTTGAGCGCCAACAGAATGGACGACTGCAGGCGGTTGGTGTCCTGGTACTCGTCGACCAGGACGTGGTCGAAGCGGCCGCCGATATCGTCGGCGAGCACCATGTCGTTCATTGTCTGCGCCCAGTAGAGCAGCAGGTCGTCATAATCGAGCACGTTTTGATGCTGCTTGGCCTCGACATAGCCGGCGAACAATTGTTTCAGCGCCTCAGCCCAGCCGGCGCACCAAGGAAACGAAGCTGCCAAGACCTGCTCCATCGGCGTCTCGGCGTTGACGCATCGTGAGTAGATTGCGAGGCACGTGCCTTTGGCCGGAAAGCGGCTTTCTGTCTTGGAGAAACCAAGGTCATGCCGGACTAAGTTCATTAGGTCGGCAGAATCTTCACGGTCATGGATCGTAAAAGTCGGATTTATGCCAATCTGGTCGGAGTACTCGCGAAGCAAACGCGCGCCGATGCCGTGGAAGGTGCCGGCCCAGGCTAACGCATCGGTCATCACGCCGGCGTTTTCACCCATGGCTTTCCGGGCGATCCGCTCGACGCGCTTTGTCATTTCGGAAGCAGCGCGGCGCGAGAAGGTCATCAGAAGAATTCGTCTGGGGTCGGCGCCATGGACAATCAGATGGGCAACGCGATGCGCAAGCGTGTTGGTCTTGCCCGATCCGGCTCCGGCAATTACGAGCAATGGCGCACATTGGACTGATCCGACTGCGCCATGTTCGACGGCACGTCGCTGTTCCGGATTGAGGTCTTCGAGATAAGCAGCAGCAGTTGACACGTCCGTATGGTCCCCAAGTTCGATCAGACGGTCACTGATTCTCACTTTGTTCGCAATGGGACTCGAGGGAGCCAGGCGGCTCGGTCAACGTCGGATACGGCGGCAGACCAGATTCGGTGTGGGTTAGATCTTCCCGATAAATATGGGCTTTCGGCAACGGCATTGCCCCATACGCATGTGATGCGGCGAACGCCGGCGACACCGGCCCTGCTCGTACAAACATCAGATCCTGTTCCCGTCGATGACTCTCGTGAGGCACTCAATCTCCTTTACGGATCAGGGGCTGTTAACCTAACCGATCAAGGTTACCGCGCACATCGACTCGCGGGAAACGAAAATCGAGCGCTAGTATCAAGTTAGGGGGCCTTTGAATTGTCAGGTGATGACCCGATGACCAAGGAACTCAGAACAGCCGAACAACTCTCCGATATGATCGTTTCTTCTCTGGGTGTAAAAGAGATAGAAATACAGGTCCGTCAGGACCATGCTTACGGGTGGCAGCCGACAGTAGTTGCGGCTCCGGGCGATCTGATCGGATATCAAAGGCGAGTTGAAGAAATCGCAAATCGATTGCGCTTTCAGTTCGCCCTCCGGGGATGAAATCCTGCGAGTCCAGCTGCGCGTTCTGCCCTCACGCCGCAGCCTGATCTTCCTTGTCGGCACCCCGTGCGACAATTTTGAGCGCGTCGTCCGGCAGCGGCCGCTGCAGCGCCTTCGCCTCATCCCAAGGCGCGCGCATTGCACACAGCCGGTATCCAATGGGTTGCCGATCGGTTCGCAGCCACAAATCTAGCGGCATTGCCGGTGGCCGCAAGGGCCGCCAAAAAGATGATCCTTCGGAGAAAAGAACATGCGCTATGCCTTGATCATCGCGATGTTTCTTGGGTCGACGGTTCTTGCTCAAGCGGAGCCGCTCGACCGTGACAAGTGGGTCGGGCAGACCGCAAGAGCGAATAAAGCCTGCCTCGCCAAATTTCGGCAGAAATTCGGAGAAACAAAGTACCGCCTTTACGCTGACTGTGTGACGGATCAAACTAACAAAGAAATCGATACCTGCGTTGGCGATAATGAATTTTCCAACTGTATCCTCCAACGATCATTGAAGGTATTGGAAGCGTGCGACCTGTCGAAGTGTTGAAGGACAACTGCGTGCAGCTATCATCGAAGCTCATGTCGCGGCCAACTCTGCGGCGTTGTCTGCTTGTCCTCGGAGCCATTTATGTGCTCTTCGGCGCTTTAGCGCACGCTCAGAATCTTGATCAGGGCAAATCGGCCACGCGGCTATTTACAGATAGTTGCGTGACATGCCATCGCAGCCCACGCGGCCTTGCGAAGGGTCGCTTCCGTCTCACGCTCTTCCTGTTCCTGAAAGACCATTACGCGACCAATTCGGGCGCAGCCTGGGACCTCACCTCTTATTTGGAATCGGTCGATAGCCCCAAAAGTGGCAGATCGCGAGCTGCAGCGGCGACTCCGTCGCGTCCCACGCACGGCACACCTCACTCCGCGGTCCGGCCACCCATGCCGGTGCCGCAATAATCACGGTCGGACTAGATAGGTGTGAAGCCGATGGGCCCCCGGGTTGACGTCCGCAATCGATGCCATCTCGCCTTTCAACTTGATTTTCAAATCGTTCGCGGCGTTGCTTCAAATAGGCGCATCGCTCACGACTGAGAAGTCGAGCGCTGCAACGCCAGTGTTTCGCTCTTCAAGCTCGGGACGACAACAAGGCGGTTAATCTCGCCGTCATTGAAGGCCTTTAGGAAGCGGTCGTAGTCCTTTATCGAGACGCAGCCATTTGAATCACCCTTGGGACCCAGCATAAAACTATGTGCGAGCAGTCCCGAACGCCCGGATGCGTCGCTGCCCTCTGCCGGGATCATGCGCAGCGCCTGGACACCGTGAAACAGCTTTTCGCGCGGTTTTAAAGCATAGACAGCCGGCGGCGTCGCACCGGCGTTGGGCACGGAAACATGTTCCGGATCGTCCCTCAGACTGCCCATTCCCGAGTGCGCCTCGAGGCTCGATCCGTTCGGCAGGTAAACGGCTTGCGCCGAGATGTCATAAACTGCGGTGAAGCCGTCATAGCCTAGCGACGCGAGGTCCGGCCCCTGCCGGAACAGCACCTCTGGTGAGAGCGAGGCCAGCGTGACCCGTCCCGGCAGCAGATCGGATAGCTTTTGCAGCAGCGTGCGATCGTCCGGCCGGGCCGACCTGTCGGCTTGAGTCATGGCCGATCCTGGCCGTAGCACCAGGTCCGCCGCCGCAGGACGTGACCTCGGCAGCGGAATCGCAGCCGCGGTCGTCGCCCTGGTCTCTTCAACTCCGGCCTCACCGACAAAGCCAGCGCGCGTTTCGGGGGACATCAACTGCGGATCAAGCACGATCCCGGTCGTTCGAACCTTCATCTGCGCCACAGCCAGTGCGAAACGGTCCAGCGGCTGTAAGGCGGGCCTGTTGGCAGGAGAGGTAGTCGCCGACGCAGGAAAGAAACGGTCCTCGAATGAGGAGATGCGATCAGAACTTCCCGGCAGCTCCGCCGATGCCAGCGCAGTCTGATTGGAATCGGTAACCCAGGCAGCAGCGCCCAGCGACACGGCCACCGCGGCAACGGCAAACGCGGTGGTCTCAGGCCACCCCATGCGGCGGGACAATGGCCTACGAGCGATCGCGGCGTCGAAAGCCATCACGTCGCCAATTCCACCTCGACCGAAGCGCAACGAATTCCCCCAAGGATTAGTCGAGCGGTCCAGAATTGTAATAAGAGCCAAAAAAGTAAGGCATAATCGAGACAAAGGATGATGTTGGTCCCTGTTTCGGTTCGGCAAAATTCCGATCCTCTCATCCCGTGCGCCGTTCCCGTTTAGCGGTTCGCCGGTGAGGCCACGCAAACGCTATGCCAATTAAAAATGCAATGAATGCGCCGGGCGCGTTATAGATCCAAAAACTCGCTAGGGCAAACCTGCCGGGCGCGGCAATAATTGCCGTGGCAAAAGGCCAACATCTGCCGCCATTTCGCGTACCGATCCAAAGACCCGCCATGTCTGGCGCTTGGCGGACGTAGCACTCTAGTCGAGCGAGGTCCGCTTTCGGGGAGTAACGCAAACGTCGCTCCATAACAACTGATGTGCGAATGTCGACACGACACGACGTCGGGTAGGGCGATTCGAACCCACGGATTCAATAACTTCCGATCAATGAATTCTCACTTTGGGAAAGGAAGCGGACATTGACAAACTACCGTCTTCAAAGTGCCAGAAGAAGCGGTGTTTGCGCTCTCTTTCGCGCGACCGACCTTCGGATGCTGTCTATGAGAAAACGATCCCATCTTCTGCGCCCTCTAGTCACGCGTCAGTCAGGTCAGCAGTCAGGCGCAAATCCCGAATCGAACCCATCTCCTCCAACAGCCAGAGCCGATCGAACAGCATTTCCGCGTGGAGACGACTGAAGATGCGCGTTGCGCAATTAAGGAACTTGTCTTTCAACTCCTCGCGCGTGAGTGGCTTTTGCCAACTGCCCTTGGCGTGAACGACAGGCACGTGCTCGAGTACATTGCCCGACGCAAGCACAACAGTGACCTGGTCGGACGGTGCAAACGCCGGATCGCCAGGCATTGCCTCATCGGTCGTCGTGCAGCGAACCTTCCCAAATACGGAATTGACCTCTGGCCGCGATACAAACTCATCCGTGAGTTCCGCGAGACCTACCCGCCCAGCAACAAGAGCAGCGGCCATCGCGAACTCCATACTGAACTTGGCTTCGAGGCCGGTCTTTGGATTGCTATTGCGCAACATCAGCTTTTGGGTAGCACCGGTATGTACGCGAATCTCCTGCACGTCGTCGGACTTCAATTTGTATCTATCGACCAGATCAAGCATTGCGTCGATCGAGCGATGAGTCGCATAGCAGGTCGGATAGCGCTTCACGTTGACACCGAGATCTGCCAGCCGCCAGTTGGTGCCGATGTCGACCGTTCCATTCTCTATGTCCGGGGTGCCAGAAGGCGAATGAGCGCGGAGGAATCCGGTGTTGTGCTCCAGGACATCGAGGGAAGCCGTGAAACCTTGGTCGGCCAGGCGGGCAGCGAGCACGCCTGTTTGAGCGCTCCGACCGGCATGAAGCGATTTGGTCATCGTGCCAAAATTGGCAACGAGGCCTGATGCCAGCGAAGCGGCTATCGCGATCGCATGGGCCGTTTTCTCGGAATTGAGCTTGCGCAGCCGTGCGCAGGCCGCGGCGCTGGCGAGCGTGCCCATCACCGCCGTCGGATGAAAGCCGCGCTGATGCAGATTGCCGGGTTCGAGGGCAGCGACCTGTGCCCATAGTTCGTAGCCTGCGACATAGGCCGCGAGAGCATCGATGCCGCTGGCGCCGACCGACCAGCCCCAGCCCTCAGCCAGGATAGCTGGGACCAACACGGCGCTTGGATGACCGGAGAGCGCGACGTCATCATAGTCGAGCACATGCGCCGCAACACCGTTGACGAGCGCGGCGTCGGATGCGGCAAGGTTACGCCCCGACGGAATCTCCGGTGCCCCATCATTTTGCATCGAGGTCGCAAGCATAGCGGAGACGATGCGTACCGGCTGCTCGGATGCGCCGGCAATCATGACACCGACGCAATCGATGATGCCGGCGCGGGCAGCCTCGCGGCACCGATCCGGTACATCAGCTGGCTTGAGACTCGCGACGAAATTCGCGGTTTGGCGCGTGATATCGAGCATGGTCGCCTCCTCAGATAAGCCGAATTGCATTGAGAAGCTCGGGGAAATCCTCTCCCAGGATGATGGTGCCGTCGGCATCAACCCGTTGGGTGACATGATGATAATTCATCGGACATCCTTTCAGGCTGCCTTTGGGTGGCTGCGATAGGTTTTAGGCAGGCCCGCGCGCGCGATGGCGCCGGAGAAACGCTCGCCCGGCAACCAGCTCTCGACGTCTCGGCGGAGCGCGATCAGCGCCTCGACTTCGACACCCGTGTCAAAGCCGAGCTGCTCCAGCAGGAAAACAGTATCTTCGGTATCAATGTTGCCGGTCGCTCCGGGCGCAAAGGGGCAGCCGCCGAGACCGGCGAGTGACGCATCGAAAGCGCGCACGCCTGCCTCCAGGGCAGCGGTGACGTTGGCAAGCCCAAGCCCGCGCGTATCGTGAAAGTGGCAGGCCACCGGAACGCGGCCGACGGCAGCAATCACCGACTTCATCAGACGCCGAACCTGACCCGGATCACCATAGCCAACGGTGTCGGCGACGATGATTTCGTCGGCACCCATTTCGGTGAGCAGCACCGCGATCTCAACGACCCGCGCTTCCGACACGGCGCCCGCGATGGTACAGCCGAAGGCGGTAGCGATCCCACCTGCGAGCGAGATCCGCGTTCCGGCGCGTTGGTTTCGGACGGCGGCGATGCGCGCAAAATCCTCCAGTGATTCCTCCGTGCTGCGGCGGACATTGGCAAGATTGTGGGCCTCGCTCGCCGAAAGAACGTAATTGACTTGCGGCAACTGAATCGCGAACGCCCGCTCGGCGCCCTTGAGATTGGGCACAAGAACCGACGGCCGGAAACCTCCCATCGCCAGGGCGCCACGAGCGACCTCCTCTGCATCGGCGAACTGAGGGACGATCTTGGGCGGCACGAAAGATGTCACCTCGATCTCGCGGATGCCAGCCTCTGCCGCGCCGCGGCACCAGGCAAGTTTGCGCTCGACCGAGAGGTTCGTCTTGACCATCTGGAGCCCGTCCCGGGGCCCGACCTCTCGAACGTGAGCCTTCTCTCGCATCTCGGGCCTCTTTTTTATTTTCCCTGAAAGTTCGGTTTGCGACGCTCGTAAAAGGCAAGCACGCCTTCGCGCCGGTCTGCAGTGGGAATCAATCGATTGTAGGCTTCGATCTCGAACGCGAGACCGTCGGCGAGCGACATTTGCAATCCACGATGAATGGCCTGTTTGGCCTGACGGACCGAGATCGGACCATTGCCCGCGATGCGGTCGGCGATCGCGAGCGCTGCCTTCAGAAGCTCCTCGGGCAGAAGCACCCGGTTCACCAGTCCCCATCGTTCCGCCTCTTCGGGCGAGAACGGCAATGCTGTAAGGATAAGCTCCTTCGCGCGGCGCTCACCGACGGCGCGAGGTAAATTCTGCGTGCCGCCGGCGCCAGGCATGATGCCGAGCGTAACCTCCGTCAGTGCAAAGCGGGCATTGGTCGATGCGTAGACAAAGTCTGCAGCGGCGGCTATCTCGCAACCACCACCGTAAGCCGCGCCGTTCACCGCGGCAATCACCGGGATAGGACAGGCCACGATGGCGCGAAGCATACGCTCGAAGACGAGATGCTGAGCTACCCACGCCTCGTCGGTCATGCCGTTGCGCTGCTTCAGGTCACCGCCTGCGCAAAACGCCTTGGTACCGCTGCCCGTCAGGATCACGACACGCAACCCTTCAAGATCGACCGTCAGCCCCTCGAAAAGCTCCATCAGATCGAGGCCCATCTGCGTGTTCATCGCATTGGCGGCTTCCGCCCGGTTCAAGGTGACAATCAGAACATGGTTGTCGCGCCGCTCTGCGACTATCGTTTCGAAATCATTTCGCATCTGCTGTTTCCTCAGTGGCGGGCGTCTGGAGGATCGCGTTATGTTGCCCTAGCGCGGGAGCAGGTGTTCGTGCGCGGGGACGCTCGCCGTCAAACGAAAGCGGTATGCCGACGAGTTCGATGTCATCATTGTCGCATCGCCCCAGCATTTCAAGCGCGCTCGTCTGCGGGTGTGTGGCGACTTGATCGACGCTAAGAAGTGGAGCATTGGGCACGCCGGCGTCATCAAGTAGCCTGCCGAGTGCATCAGTCGAATAGCGCGTCACGGCTGCCTCGATTTGCGGGATTAGCCGCTCCCGATTCACCACTCGCGCCGCGTTCGTCGCGAAAGCGGGGTCGGCGGCGAGAGAATCGAGGCCGAGCGCGCCACACAATTTGCGGAAAAGATTGTCGTTGCCGGCAGCAACCATAAGCCAGCCATCGGAAGCCTCGAACGCCTGGTAAGGCACGATTTCGGCGGTCCCTGAGCCGTAGGGCTTGCGCACCTCTCCCGAGGCAGCATAGCCGGCAAGCGGCACTGTCATCCAGGCCAGGCCCGTCTCATAAAGCGAGGTCGATACAATCCGTCCCTCGCCTCCGTTTCTGCGCGCAAGGAGCGCGGCAAGCAGACCAATCACCGCCCACATGCCCGAACCCATATCGATCAGCGAAACGCCGACGCGTACCGGCGGGCGTCCGCCCTCGCCGGTTACGCTCATGATCCCGGTGCTGGCCTGGGCAAGCGGATCGTAGCCCGGCTTCGAGGCGAGCGGACCCTTGGTGCCGAAAGCTCCAATGTCGCACCAAATGAGCGCAGGTTTCTCGGCGCGCATCTGTTCTGCCGTTAGACCGAACTTCGCGAGAATTCCGGGCCGCAGGTTCTGGATGACCCCGTCTGCCTTATCAAGGATGAGCGCCTTCAGCTTCGCGCGATCATCCGCATCGCTGAAATCGACGGTGATACCCTCCTTGCCGCGGTTGAGAGCATGAAAAACGCTCGCCGTATCATGCCAGAATGGAGGCCCCCAGCCTCTGGCATAGTCTCCACTGCCGGGATTCTCGACCTTGATCACTCGCGCGCCAAGGTCGGCAAGTATGAGGCCGGCATAAGGTGCCGCCACGCTATGGCCGAGTTCGACCACAGTGACGCCGCTTAGGGGCTTGTCGATATCGGCCATCATATTCTCCCCTGACTGCGCTTTCCCCTGCTGTCATCCTAGCTCCCGTATACCGCATGCGGCAGCCACAACGTGAGTGCGGGTACATACGTGATAATCATCAGGACAATCAGCAACAGAATAAGGAATGGCAGAACGCCGCGCACGACTTCGCCAATCGGCGCGCGCGATATCGTCGACAGCACGAACAGATTCAATCCGACCGGCGGATGGACGAGCGCGATCTCCATATTGTGGGTGAAAATGATCGAGAAGTGCACGGGATCAACGCCTAGCACCGGCAACACCGGTGCCAGGATTGGCAACACCAGCAACAGCGTCGCGATGACCTCAAGAAAGCAGCCCAGCACAAGCAGCAGCACGTTGATGGTCAGGAGGAACTGCCAGGGAGCCATGTTGCGCGCCAAAACCCATTTGACGAGTTCGGCCGGAACACCGGAGGCCGTCATCCAGTGACCGAATGCGAGCGCCGTCGCAACGATCAACATGATCGCGCCAGCGGCTTTCAGTGCATCGGCCACCACCCACAACGTTTCCGACCAATGAAAGCCTCGGTAGTAAACAAGACTGACCGTGAGCGACGCCACTGCCGCAATGGCCGCCGCTTCGGTTACGGTGACAATGCCGCCATAAATACCGACCAGCACGATCATGGGGACGATCAGTGCCGGTATTGCTCTCGCCGTCACCCGAAAGCGCTCGGCGAACGGGAGCTTCGGCTCGACCGGGAATTTCCGCCGCCGCGCGTCGTACCAGACCCAACCGAAGAATACCGAAGCCTGCAGAAGCCCGGGCAACACGCCGGCAAGGAACAGGCGCGGCACCGACTGTTCGGCGACGATGCCGTACAGGATCAGCGCCAACGAAGGCGGGATTACAATACCGATCGTGCCGGAAGCGCCGACGACGCCAAGCGCGAAACTGCGCGGATAGCCCTTCTCGATCATTGCCGGGAGCAGAATGGTCCCCATGGCGAGCGCGGTTGCCACCGAAGACCCGGAGATCGCTGCGAACAGCGTGCATGCCACCACCGTCACAAGCCCGAGCGAACCACGAATGCCGCCGAGCCATGCGGTGGAAACGTCAACCAGCGCCTTGGCAACGCCGCCATGGCGCATGAAGGTCGCCGCCATGACAAACAATGGCAGGGACATCAGTGTCGGCGAATTGAGGTGATCGATCACAACTTGCGCGACGCCGATCAGCGGCTCGCCAGAGGCCAGGTAGAGAACGGCGGCGCATAATCCCAGGACAAGAAAGATTGGCATTCCGACGGCCAGAAGGCCGAAGAACAGCACCAACAACAGGATCAGCAACATGAAAGCTGCGCCTCGCCCACCCAGACACCCCTAGATTTCTCTCGGCGGAGAAGGGCTCAATCCACCGGTTCGTTCGTGCTCGGGAATGTGACCAACCGTCATCGTCTGGGGATCGAACGCGAAGAGATAGCGATAGAGCCTGATCAGATAACGCCCAGTCATAAGTGTGGCCCCCGTCGGGATCGCTGCCGAGTAAAGCCACATCGGAAACTGCAGATCCGACGAACTGCGCTCGTCCAACTGCCAGGAGGTCGCGACAATGCTCCAGCCGTACCAAGCAAGCCCGACGCAAAACGCCAGTGCGGCAATACAGTTGATCACCTCCATCCATCGCTGGATGGGAGCCGGGACGGCCCTGAGCACGAGATCGGGCCGAACGTGCCCGTCGGTACGCACGAGTTGAGAGGCCGCGAGCATGATTCCCCAGACGATCAGGTAAACGATCACCTCTTCGGCCCAGGATATGGCGTATCGAGGGGCTACATAACGGCCGACGACCTGGACCAACCCGATAAGCATCGCCAGGGCGCCCAACAGGCCGATCAGAAACCGCTCGGCCCTGTCCCACAACGCATCACGCAAGAGCCAATTCCCTTCGGAAATTTCTACTTAGCTGTGGCTGCCGACTGTATCGCTTACGAGTTTGACGATGTCGGCCGAAAGCTTGGCGTCGCGGATAAGATCAGCTTGCGCCGCAACCATGCGCGCGCGGTCGGCGGCGAACCGCTCCGCCGAGGGGTCAACGAACGCCACGCCGTGCGATTTCATCGTCTCGCGAGCATCCGCCTGCGATTTCGCCGACAACGTCCGATAGCGCTCGATGTTGGCCGCCCAGACGTCGCGCATCAGCGATCGCTCAGTGTCTCCAAGCTTCGACCAGAATGTGTCGCTGACCATTGGAACATAACTGCCAACGAATTGATGATCTGCGTAGGAATACTTGACGCCCGCTTCCCAAAGTTTGGCCGATGTACAGCTCTCGTCGGTACTCACAAAGCCGTCGAAGGTACCTTGCGACAATGCGAGCGGCACGTTCGGCCAAGGCGTGACGTTGGGGATTGCATGTACGAATGCAATGCGCCAGGAAATACCTGCGCCTCCGGGGCTGCGGACCTTCAGTCCGCTGAAATCATCGAGCGTTTGAATCGCCTTTTTTGTCGTGTACCAATTCTCGTAGCCCAGTTCGAGCCAATGACCAAGAATGTGCGAACGCAACTTGGCTTCGATCTGCTTAGTGACCAGGTCTCCGGCAGCGCCATCGCTACAACGGCGAAATACATTGACCGGCTGGCCGTAGAGGGCCGGCAACTGACAGAAGTCGCTGTCGGGCACCAGCCCGGTCATCGTCCAGGTACCCGGAGCCGCCATGTCGATCTGACCCTGGATCAACGCCTTGGTCACATTGAGATCAGCGAACAGCTGGCCGGAATGGAACACTTCGGATTTGATCTTGCCCTTGCTTGCTTCGTCGATTCTATCGAGGTAATCGACGATCGCCTGGTTGCGCGGGTGTGAAGGCGCCGTATCAAGCGAGCAGCGCAGCTTGATTACGTCGTCCGCCAGAGCCCCCCGGGAAAGATAGGGCGTCGCCAGCACACCCGCCGCGCCTCTCATGAAAGCGCGCCGATTCCATCCTGAAGCCATCGTTTCCTCCCGACGTTCGCCGTTTCTGGCGCTTTTGATTGAGCATCGCGCCTGTTGCGGGTACTTGCAATCAAAATTCAAACGGGAAAATAGTCTACCATCTTCGATCAGGCCTAAAGGGCCTTTTGCCAATTGGCCTAGAAATATCAAAGATATGGGCTGGAGCTCGACTAGCGGCGTTGGTGCCGCGCGAAACAATGACCAATGTTCGCTTCGATCAAACGTGGACAGTTCAATGACGTCAGCTCCCGTTGCAAAGCGTAAATTGAAAATTCCATAACAATGGATCGAATGCCCGGCTCTGCAGGCTGCGAGCATCCTTGAACTCTCAGCTAATCCGGATTGAACAGCGCGGAATGCTGCTCCGCCCACCCGGACGGCAGCGGCTTCAGTAGATCATCCAGTTGAAGTGTGCTGGGCTGACGTCCTGCCAGGATCGCCTCGGTGATATCAGGGGCGATCAGGGTCAGGCGAAGGATGCGGCCCAGATAGGACTCGTTGATCTTCTCAGTCCTGGCCAGTTCGGCCGAAGATGAGTATTCGCCGCTCTCGATCATCTGCCGCCAACGGTGGGCACGGACAATGGCCTTGACGAGCGCGGTGTCGACGCGCGGGGCGGGCGACCATGGCGCGGCCCCCCAGAGGCGACAGGATCTGTTTGCGACCGCCGCGCTGGAGAAAAGTGATGGGGATACTGACTGTTGCGATACAGCCATCCTTGCTGATGCTGGTTTTGGTGGTCTTCCACGTGGCGTCGACTATTCGACGCTCGTCATGTTTCACGTAGATAAGCTAATGTCGCGAAGGTAGATGAACTTAGTCTGATATTCGATCGCGTTGTCACGTTGTGGGCGTTGGCGGGAAGCCGCGGGAACGGCGTCAGTCGCGCGAAGAGCTTTTTTTATTTGATTGCAAAGGCCGGCGCGATTGGTGTCAGGCCGGGAATAGGCCTCCGAGAGCTTAATCAACCCGCTGCCCGCTACGACAAGATTCAAACCTAGTAGACCTAACGCGTTACGCGTGGCGGGCTCGTTTTCGCCGAATGCCAGCAATCGAAAACCGAGATTGCGGAAGATGCGCTGCGCTTCTCGCACGTTTCTAACAGCCTGGTTATACTCGCGGATCTCCCGAGAGCTAACCGCCATTTCCCGCGGCTTTGGCAACGAGATGTTTCCAAGAACGAGCATCTGTTTGAGAATTTTGCGCCGAAGCTCAAAGAATGCTCGGATCGGTCGGCCTAGTAATTCAAACACGAACCAACCGAGGACTGCCGTGGCCGAGATCGTAATCAGGTACACATACCACTGCATCTTGCTTCTGAGTCCTACCTAAACGCCGCGGCGGCTCACTGCGGTCTGGTCAGATTTAATCAACGCGTCGCGAAGCGCGGCTGTTCCCGGGGCGGCTGGGCCGCCGGCTACTGTAGGACGTTCCGCAATCGGTGCGGACATGACCTTCGTCGCGAATAACCCACCGACGAGGGCAAGGCCAAAGCTTGCGAGCCAGATTGTTCTGATCACGTCTCGCACCCCAGTTCGAGCGTCTCGGGCTGCCGTGATTTCCCATCTTCGCGACCGCGGCCCGCAGTCTAAATCAACCTTAATAGGGCGTTACTCACAAGATTTAATCGATACCCATTCCTTAACGTCTGGATTTGTAGTTAACGATGAAGGGGCCGCCGGCTGTCTTAGAGGCTCTTGGGTAACGGTTGCGCTGTTGCCGGTGCGTGTCAGCGTGCGGCGACGCTCACGCTGACACGCCACGTCTAGATATTCAGCCGGCGAAAACTCGACCGGCCTGATGGGCTCCGGACGGGTTCGCCGCCATCCCCATCGCCGCAATTGATCCGCCCCAGCGTGCGGCTTCTCCTGCGGTCCCCGCGCTTTTGGGTCCGGGTCCCCGTGAACTTTACGCCGCCTCGCTGGGGAGCGTTGACGTCATATCGGCGATCTTCTGAAACTCGATAAACAGCTCGGGCTGATACTGCTCAAGATAACGCGCCACACGGTCGTTGGTGATCAGCTTCCGGAGATATCCCTTTACCACGGTGAGGTGGAGGTGATCCTGGCCATATGAATCCTGGATCGAAGATATGGCCTCTTGCAATCGTGAAAGCTCGCGCTCCATTCGCGAAATGGCTTCGGCCGTCATTCCCTTCAATCGCTTTGGAGTCTGCGGGGTGACCAACTGAGCTTGTGGTGTTCCGGCCAATATGGCCGACGCGTAGCTAACCGAAAAGTTGTTGGCATTTATGAGGAGCTCGGCGGCTTCGATCTGACGAAGGGGATTCATCTTTCGAAGAACGTCGAAGACGGCCATAGGGCACATTTTATCCTTCAGTAGGCCGATTGCCTCCTGGCAGATTCCATCCAGTAGCTGAACCTTACGCGATATACTGCGAACATTGATGTCCAAAGCCCTTGCGATTTTATCCCTGGGAACGTTCCGTTCGATTGCTTTGGCAATCATCCGCTGCTCCTGTACGGGAGACAAACGGCTGATGCGCTTGTTGTATGTGAAGGCTTCATCGTCGGTCGAGACCAGGCATTCAACCTCGCTCTCCCCTAAGTCGCGAAGCACTTCGATCCGCAAATGGCCATCAAGCAACAGGTAGGAACTCGGGTCCTTTGTGTCCTGAATGACGACCGGGGGTTCGACCAATCCGATCTCGCGAATCGAGGCTGCGATCTGACGATATTTGTGGCTGGATTTTGCAGTCTTCTCGATCGCCTTAACCGGCAGGATCGAGCTAATTTGTACCACAACGAAATCAGAGCCAAAAGCCTGAGGGATCGTGTTTGACGAACTGGTATCGACAGGTTTGCTCATATTGCTATTCCGTCAGCGATCCGCTGCTCGAGAAAGGCGGGCATGGTGTCAAGACGCTCGGCCTTGAGTAGATTTGCAAAATTCTCATCGTCGCGTAATTCTCGGATGGCTTCGACGATGAACAGTAGCCGGCTTTGCGTAACCTCGGCTTTCTTGACCAGGAGTTTCTGGCGGACGGCTTCCTGTCGATAGACGCGAATGATCGATTCTCCGGTAAGGGGGCGTTTTGCTCCGTCGCGCCGTCCAAACCGGCTGTCATGTATGTGTTTGCCGCTGCGCCGTCGCTGCTCGATAATTCTGCGTACCGCGACTAACTTCTTTCCGCGTAGTTTCTTCTCCGTATAGGCTTGTGTAAGAGCGTGCTGAACATCCTCGTCGCTCGACTTTGCAATCTCGATAGCCATGTTGAGCGGAAGAATGCCGGCCTCAACGGCGGTGACAAGCCGTTCCTCACCCTTTTCCAAGAGGGTGCCGATCATGTGAATATACTCGACGCTAACGCCGATCTTTGGCGCTATTTCGCGGTCGCTATATCCGCGGCCGCGTAGCGTGCTGATATCTTGTAAAAGATCGATGGCTCGATGCTGACGCCTCGCACAGTTTTCAACCAGGCTCATGACCAGGCAATCGGCTTCCTCGGCCTCAATGACAATGGCTGGGATATCTGTCTGACCGAGCTGAATGAACGCCTCGATCCGACCTTGGCCACATACAAGGTCATAGCTTGCCGAGTCCGCGTCGCTCTTTCGCGGGCTTACCGTGATCGGACGCTTGAGCCCGACGTTAGCGATGCTTTGCACGATTTCTTGAAAGTTGCGGCGATTTCGCACCCGAGGATTTAGAAAGCGTATTTGGTCGATTGGGATTGTCTTTACCCGTTTCGGGCCTTTCACTTTGGATTTGCTCATGCTGCCTCCTGAAATGAGGTTTGGGCTGCCATTGAAAAGAGAAAACTGAGCGATTCGAATCGGTAAGCATCCAGCGAAAGCGCATTGTTTTCTGCCATCCGTATCCGGCTTGCATTCATGTCGATGCTCGGAAGGATATAAAAATCGAGAGGCCGCTCGTTCGAGCGATCCAATCGGACGGCAACCGTGACATCGGGTGCAAGACCCGTGTCAAATCGTATTTGCCATCGAAGCGCGCCAGCTTGGGTTTCGAAGGACCGCGCTAGTACGATGGATGCAGTAAATTCGCCGTTGATCGAAAGCAGGTGGCTCACAGGGTCGCAGACGACGGATGCTCCCGCCCTCTCTAGACCCGCTACGACCTCCGCCAGTAATCCAGGGAAGGACTCGCGTATATGCCGGTTGATTTCGATATATCTGTAATCACGGTCGGGTTCATAGCCGATTAGGCTATATGCTCTCAGAAGGCTGCCGAAGCGGTGTCGGTATAAGCTTGATGAGGGCATGCCGTCGCGCT
>JBKQRS010000139.1:0-4432 GCA_052143915.1 Bradyrhizobium sp. | reverse complement strand
CGCCTACGCATCGAGTCCATAGCGGAGATGATATGGATCGAATGGTAAATGACGGGTTACCGCTGCAGCCACGCCGACCTGGAGCCCATCGGTTCTGATTGAACCAGATCCGGGGCTCTCTCTCGTGGTGACGCGTTTTCTTCACACGAACCGCTATCCACCCCCTGATCAAGTCCGGGGGCATGCTTCGCGCGAAACGCTTTAGGCCAGGCGGGTCAAGCCGGGCTGCGGTTCCGCCGGGCGCACGGTGCCGGCGCTCTTGCGCCGCCAGTTTTCCAGCGACAAGGGCAGTTCCTCCGCGGCCTCGACCCGATTGCGGCCGTTGCGCTTGGCCTGATAGAGCGCGGTATCGGCCGCCGCGAGCAATACCTCGAGTTCGGTGCCCGCCGGACCGCCCGCCACCCCGATACTGACGGTGGTGTCGACCGGACCCTCCTCACACACAATTCCGGAAGCCTCGAAAGCCTCGCGCACGCGCTCGGCCGCGATCACACCCTCCTCCAGCGGACACGGCAGCAGGGCCGCAAACTCCTCGCCGCCGATGCGCCCGGAGAGATCGCTGAGGCGCACATTGTTGACCACGACGGCCGAGAACAACTTGAGAATCTCGTCGCCTGCGGGATGGCCGAAGCGGTCGTTGATCGATTTGAAGTGGTCGATGTCGAAGATCAACACCGTTACCGGACGGCCGGCATGGGCCTCCCGCTCGATGACCCGCGCGCAGGCTTCCGCAAAGCCGCGGCGATTGAACATGCCGGTCAGCGGATCGACCGAGGCCGCGGTCTTGTGCACGGTCACCGCGCGTTCCGACACCAGCATGAAGATCACGAACACGGTGCCGACCGCATAGAGAAAGAGCTCGATCGCAAACACCTTGACCCAGATACTGCTGCCGAACCCATCATGATTCGGATGCAAGAGATCGCCGAGCAGGATCGGCAACATCAACACGAAGCCGTGCAGCACCGGGACCGCGATCGCGGGCCATCGCCTTTGCAACGTCCTGCGGCGCTCGGACCACAATTCGGAGGCCGTCAGCGCCGCGTAAACGGCAACGATGCCGGCGCCGATCGTCATCCGCATGGCGGACGCTTCAGGCGCCAGCGTCATGACGGCAGCGATCCAGGCCAGGGCGCCGAGAATGAGCCCCGGCAGATTGGGCTTGCGGCCATGAAAGACGCGCGATGCGTTCCAGACCATGCCGCAGGTCACGAAACCGATGGCATTCAGCGCCAGCGAGAACATCTCGCCGAGTGTCGGGCCAGCCAGCGTCCAGAGCGCGACCGACGCAGCACCCAGCAAATAGGCGGTTCCCCACCACTTCAACGCCGGAATGTTCTCTTGATTGCCAAAGAACACCAGCATCGATCCCAGCAACGCTGCGACCATGGTGGCAACGAGATAAAGCGTGGAGGTATCGAGCAACATGGGGTCACCAGACAATTGTGATGCCGAATTCCCGGCGCGGCTAAAATCAAGGGGGGCGCCGTCGCCACCTCGCACGCTATGACCGCCGCGTTGGCAATCCGTTTGCGCGCACGCGCAAGTTTTCACGAAAAACTGCGTCAACTGATCGTTAATTGCGCAACGAAGAAAGCGCCCGCAAGCGGGCGCTTTCTCATATCCTGGTACGCCGCCTTCGCGGCAAATTCTAACGAAGTTATTAGCGCTTCGAGAACTGGAACGACCTGCGCGCCTTGGCACGGCCGTATTTCTTGCGCTCGACCACGCGCGAGTCGCGCGTGAGAAAGCCGCCCTTCTTCAGCACGCTGCGGAGATCCGGTTCGAAATAGGTCAACGCCTTCGAAATACCGTGACGCACGGCGCCCGCCTGGCCTGACAGCCCGCCACCGGTGACGGTGCAGATCACGTCGTACTGGCCCGCACGTGCGGCGGCGATCAGCGGCTGCTGAATCATCATCCGCAACACCGGACGCGCGAAATAGACTTCGACTTCACGGGTATTGACGGTCACCTTGCCGGCGCCCGGCTTGATCCAGACGCGGGCAACCGCGTCCTTGCGCTTGCCGGTGGCATAGGCACGGCCGTATTTGTCGACCTTCTTGACGTATTTCGGAGCTTCCGGCGCGGCCGGCTTGAGCTGCGACAACTGATCGAGCGACTGCATGGTGTCGGACATCTTATGCGGCCCTCATGTTCTTGCGATTCATCGAAGCAACGTCCACGGTTTCGGGTTGCTGGGCTTCGTGCGGATGCTCCGGCCCGGGGTAAACGCGCAAGTTACCGAGTTGCACGCGGCCGAGCGGCCCACGCGGAATCATGCGCTCGATGGCCTTCTCGACCACGCGCTCGGGGAAGCGGCCTTCCAGGATGGACTTGGCCGTACGTTCCTTGATGCCGCCGATAAAGCCGGTGTGGTTATAATAGACCTTGTTCTCGCGCTTGCGCCCGGTCAGCACGGCGTGAGCCGCATTGATGATGATGACATGGTCACCGCAATCGACATGCGGGGTATAGGTCGGAAGGTGTTTGCCGCGAAGGCGCATCGCGACCAGTGAGGCGAGCCGGCCGACCACCAAACCCTTGGCGTCGATCAGTACCCACTTCTTCGTCACCTCGGCTGGCTTTGCCGAAAACGTTTTCATGTGAGGAAATCCGTGAATGGGGAAAAGGCGCACGTCAGCGCCAGACTGCGGGGGTTTCTAGATAGGTCCCGGGCCCACGTCAATGCGCGCCCATGATAATTATATCTGCAAAAACAATCAGTTATAAATATGGTGTTATATTACCGTGCAAAACACTAAGTATTTGGAATGGAATAGGTCGCAGTTACATGGGCGATCGGATCGGGAGAAGCGCCGGACAAGAGATTGACTTCGCCCACCGCAAGCCGCTTGCCCAGCTTCAAAAGCTTCGCCGCCGCAAGCACATCCTGCCCGGGCGCCCCCTTGCGCAGGAAGTTGATATTGAGATTTGTCGTGACCGCGAGGCCAACGGGACCGATCGCCGACAGCAGCACCACATACATGGCGAAATCGGCTAACGCCATCAGCGTCGGCCCCGAGATCGTCCCACCCGGACGCAGCATCTGCTCGCCGTAGCACTGCCGCAGCAGACAGGAGGCACCATCGGCGCTTTCGATTCTGATGTCGCCGCCGCTGAAAGCCTGGGGAAATTCGGCGCGGAGGAACTGCTCGAGCTCCGCCACGCTCATTTTCGCAATTGCCATGTTGTCCGCCTGCCCTCGCCTCGCGCCGCTTGTTACATTAAGCTGACGCACCTGCCCAAATGGATTTCAAGTGGAAATCAACCGGATATTTCGATGACGAGCCAAACCGCACGCGCCGCCTCACCGCATTCCCCGATCCTCCTGCGCGAGATGCTTGGCAGCGTCGCTGTTCTCACGCTCAACCGGCCGGAGGCCCGCAACAGCCTGTCGGAGGGCCTGATCGCCGAGCTCGATGCGGCGCTCCGGGAAATTCATGACGATGCAAAGGTGCGCGCGGTGGTCATCGCGGCCAACGGCAAGGCTTTCTCCGCCGGGCACGACATGAAGGAACTGACGGCCCGGCGCACCGATGCCGATCGCGGCCGAGCCTATTTTGCAGAGATCATGACGGCCTGCAGCGCAATGATGCAGGCGATCGTGCACTTGCCGAAGCCGGTGGTCGCGGCGGTTCAGGGGATCGCCACCGCCGCTGGCTGTCAGCTCGTGGCAAGCTGCGATCTTGCGATCGCGTCGGAGGCGGCATCCTTTGCCACACCCGGCGTCGATATCGGATTGTTCTGTTCGACACCGATGGTGGCGCTGTCACGCAATGTTCCACGCAAGCAGGCGATGGAAATGCTGCTCACGGGCGAGCCGATTTCGGCCGTGACCGCCCGGGACATCGGTCTCGTCAACCGCGTCGTGGCGGCCGGCGCCGAGCGGGATGCGGCGATCGCGCTGGCGCAGAAGATCGCGCTGAAATCCGCCCACACGATCAAAATCGGCAAGGCCGCATTCTACCGTCAGGCCGAGATGAGCCTTGCGGGGGCCTATCGCTATGCGGCAGAGGTGATGACCGAAAACATGATGGCGCGCGATGCCGAGGAAGGCATCGGCGCCTTCATCGAGAAGCGCGAGCCGAAATGGGAGGATCGCTGACCTTCGGCGCGCGCGATGAATCACGATTCCTATCCCGACAGCTACATCCGCGGCATTCTCAACACCGTGAAGACGATCGCGATGGTCGGCGCCTCGGAGAAGGATAATCGTCCGAGCTACTTCGCCTTCAAATACCTGCTCGAACGCGGCTACAAAATGATCCCGGTCAATCCGGGACACGCCGGCCACGAGATGCTCGGCCAGCGGATTTATGCGCGGCTTGCCGATATTGCCGAGCCGGTGGACATGGTCGATATTTTCCGCGCCGCCAAATACGCGCTGCCGATCGTGCAGGAGGCGCTGGCGCTAAACCCGCGGCCGCAA
>JBKQRS010000138.1:0-6168 GCA_052143915.1 Bradyrhizobium sp. | reverse complement strand
CTGTGCCGTCAGCAAGCAGTCTTCCATCCAGAAAATAGTTGGAAATGGCTCGGTGAAGCCGAACACTGGGAACATCTTGCTGACGCTGAAATTGTATCCCACTTCAAGAAATGCAACACCACCAACTCAAGTGACCTAGACGCCGAATCAGACGCGCGTGACACGCGAGGTGAGACGGACGCCGCCGCGTGAACACACCCAGCAGTCCGCTACTTTTCACAGCCACATATGGCCCGTTCGGCGTGTGGTAGCCTGACTATCTACGAGACCAAGCGACTATGTATCGGCAACAAGCCGATCAGACGGACGATCCTATCGTCAAGAACGCATTGCTTGAGTTGGCGTCTGTCTGTGAGGAAGTCGCCAATAATATTGAGGATCGCTTGACAGGCGGGTAAGCCCTGCCGCCCATGCTGTGAGGATACAACCATGAAAAATGCACCGCTGGCTATTCTCTTACTCGCAACTTTATCGCTCAGTGCGACGGCATTTGGTCAAACGGCAAAGACCGATGCCCAAGCGGCAAGAACCGACTGGGGAAAAAGTGAATACGAGTTGCAATGTAGCCTCTGTCATGGGATGGATGCGAAGGGCGACGGCTTTTTTGGTGCCGTTCTCAAGGTCGCGCCATCAGACCTGACAACGCTAGCCAAGAAAAGTGGCGGAGTATTTCCGGCCGACCGTGTCAGCAGCGTGATCGACGGACGTGAGGAGGTTGCCAGTCACGGTCCACGTGCGATGCCTATTTGGGGCAAGCGATACGCGGTCGATGCCGCTGAATATTTTACTGATGTTCCATTTCCGTATAATCAAGAAGCCTTCGTGCGTGCCCGTATTCTTCTATTGGTAGACTATCTAAACCGTATTCAGCAAAAATAGTGTGTGGTCGCTTCACCCAGAGCTGCACGTGGCGCGAACTCTACGAGCTTTACCGGCTCACCTGCCACGCGATGAACATCGAGCCTCGCTACAACATCGCGCCCGCGTGACGCCTCGGTGTGATCCTGCGCCGGGCCTATTGGAGTTGAGCTTGTCTTGGTATCAAGAGTTTTTCGATCCGTTCCTATTGCCCGGCCGCAGGCCGCCGGTCACGCTCCGCGACGCAGCGCACTACATCACCGAGTTGCCCGAGGCTGAACAACGAGCGCCGGAATGGCAGGCCGCCGTCGAGGTGCTGATACTGATCGGCGAGAACGGTGGCCAATGATGGCGCGGATTGCGATGATGCGGGCGCTGTACAAGCATAAGCCGAAAGCGGCACCTGCACCGCGCCGGAAGCGCCCCAAAGCCTACAGGACCGTACGATGACAACCCTTGCAAAACTCCTTGCGCGAAAGCAGCAGCTCCTAGGGCGGCTTCAGGAGGACCCCGGTCCGCACGAGCGCGATGAAATCAAGCGCCAGTTGGAGGAACTCGATACGGCGTTGAACTTCCTCGACGAGGCTGGGCCGGGCAAGAGTAGCGATGAGT
Source organism: Bradyrhizobium sp. (assembly GCA_052143915.1). Lineage (GTDB taxonomy): Bacteria > Pseudomonadota > Alphaproteobacteria > Rhizobiales > Xanthobacteraceae > Bradyrhizobium. The sequence continues at coordinate 4,698 of JBKQRS010000138.1, read as the reverse complement.
GATGATGCTCGGACCTCAAGCCGGATCCGAGCGAAGTCCGCATCCTGATAGCGGACATGCCGGGAATATGGTGGCAGGTCCGCTTAGTGCCCCAACAACAGACATGACTGGCGCACGGCAAAGAGACGAAAGAGACTTGATCTACCTCAGAACATCTCCCGGGAAAGCGTGGAATCGTTGAGAAAAATCGGATGAGGGAGGGCATGAGATGCGTGCGTTATTCATTGCATTTTTGGCGGTCGGCGTATGTTCAGCGCTTGCCGCAGCGCAGACGCAGCAAGCGAGTGGTCCCCCTGATGATGTGCAGAACGGTCATTACTTGGCCGTCCTCATTTGCTCGAACTGTCATGTTGCCAGCCCCGATCAATCAATCGAACCAGTTCTGCAGCCACCGGCGCCATCGTTTGAATCCATTGCTAAACGCAGCACCACCACCTCCGAAGCAATACGGGCGTTTCTGACCACAACGCATCGGAACATCAGCAACCCCGCCGGTATGCCGAACCCCGAACTCCTCGACTTTCAAACAAGGCAAGTGGTGGCCTATCTTTTGAGCCTGCGCAAACCGTCTGCTGCTGCCCTTAGCCGCAAGCCGGCTGCAGCCCAGGAGAGATCGTGCCGCGCAGAAATCACGCGCCTGGAATTGGTGCTGAGTCAGGCACGCGCGAGCGGGCAGGTTGTGGGAAACGTGCCCGAATCGTCTGCCGCACGGCTTCACCGTCAGCCCACTGTTCAATCCGTAGAGCAGGCAAAGAATGAGGCCGAAAAAACGGTCGAAACGGCGCTTGCGCTCGCTCGGAAATTGGAGGCGGAAGGTCTGGACGCCGAATGCGCTGCAATGCTCAAGAAAGTTGAGCCACCGGCTAGCTCGCGTTGACGCAGCGTAGCGGAGTCGAGATGCCGGTCAATAGCCCATGCGTCCGTACATTCTTGCGGCGATCGCGATGAGCACGACGGTTACGCTTAGCAGAATGCCAAAATCGAGCAACAAACCATATTCCGACACTCCATCGGTCAACATCAACGCCCGCAGCGCATCGACCTCATAGGTCAGCGGGTTCGCATGGGACACCACGCGCAACCAGGCCGGCATCAACGACACCGGGTAAATCGCGTTGCTGGCGAAAAATATCGGCATGGTCAGGACCTGGCCGATCCCCATGAATCGCTCGCGCGTCTTGACGATGCACGCAATTATCAGCGACAACGTCGAAAACAGGGCCGAACTGAGGATGATGACAGCGGCTACGCCCAGGATGCTGAGGGGGTTGAGATTGATGCCGACGCCGATAATCAATGCAAGCACATAGACGATCAATGCCTGCGATAAGGCCCGGACGCCGGCCGAAAGGGCCTTGCCGAGCACAAGCGCCGAGCGCGGCGCGGGACTAACAAGATAGCGCTGCAAGACGCCGAGGTCGCGCTCCCAGATCGCAGATATGCCGTAGAAGATCGCCACGAACAACGCGCTTTGCGCCAGGATTCCGGCGGCGAGGAAGTCGAGATAGGGAATATTGCCGGGAGCGACGCCGCGAACCCGAGCCATCACTTCGCCGAACAGCATCAACCACAGTACCGGCTGGACGGCGCGCGTCAGCAGCTCCAGGGGATCGTGATAGAGCTTCTGCACCTCGGCAGCCGCGACCCCCAAGGTCTGATTCACATAGTCGCCGAGCGCCTGGCTGACGGACCTGTCAACCATGCTCACGGGCAGCGCGGCGTGCTCGCCTGACCTCGCCATAATTTCCCTCTATTTCCGTTTCGCTCGCGTCAGCAACGAGTCGGAGAAAGACATCATCGAGCGTGGCATCAGGCCCGACGCGCGCCTTGAGTTCGGATGATGTGCCGATAGCGGCAATCCGGCCGTGATCAATAAGAGCGATGCGGTCACAAAACTCGTCAATTTCATCCATGTGATGCGACGTCACGATCATGGTCCGGTCAAACCTGTCCCTAAGGTCGAGGACATGCTCCCAAACCGTCTCTCGGGCACCCGGATCGAGACCAACTGTGGGCTCATCAAGGAACAGCACGGTCGGGCGGTGCAGGAAGCTTTGAGCAATTTCGAGCCGTCGAATCATTCCGCCGGAATACTTCCCGGCGAGATGGTGCGCCACCTCCGAAAGCCCCATGCGCGTGAGAGAGTCCGCGATGCGCTCCGCCCGTTCCCGTCGAGGGATGCCGTAAAGGCGGGCGGACAGCAGCATGTTTTCGTAGCCAGTCAGCGAGCCGTCGGCCGAAAGCAGCTGCGGCACGTAGCCGATGTGGCGGCGCACGTCGGAGGGCTGAGTGACGATATCGTAGCCGGCAACTGTCGCCGACCCGGACGTCGGCGGAAGCAATGTTGTCAGCATTTTGATAAACGTACTCTTGCCCGCACCGTTGGGACCGATCAGGCCGAAGATTTCGCGCTGATTGATCGTCAGCGTCACGTGATCGACAGCCGTCAGATCGCCGAACTTTCGAGTTAGCGCGGACGCCTGTAAAGCGGCAACGGCAACGGCGGCGTTCGTGTCAATATCAGACATGCGCAAACGTCCTCAGCCGCCCGTCAACAGTATTGGAGACGGCATCTTAGCGGCTTAGACGGGTCCTTTGATAGAGTAAAACCGGCATCGAGTGCATTGTCGTCGAGCGCGGCTCATGGCGCCTTCGGGTCAAACCCGGAAGTCGAAGAGCGCCCTGCCCTTATCGTACTTCCTGTGACAATCAAACGGCGATCCTTTTGGTTACGCCGAACGATTCAGCTTTTGGCACAAGCCGGACTTCGAGCTCGCGCGGGCTGAGGTCTCTCGCTAAAGCTAGGCGGCAACCAAGCTGCCGGAGATGGCTGAAACACGCCATCGCCTTGGAGCTTTCGTTAGAAATGGCTGAATGAGGGTCTGGCGAAATGAAGCGTCTTGCATTTTCGATCAAAGAAACGGGCGCCCCCCTCGCCCGCGACTACCTTGCCGATTTCGGTCACCGCAACATGCGCCGCCGACGCCGCTCGGCGAAATGCTTCAACCTCGCCCGCTGGTAGCGTCGCAATGACCTCGTAGTCGTCGCCCCCGGTGAGGATGGTTTCAATCAAGGCTGGCTCGCTGGCACAAGCTGCGCGGGCTGCATCCGATAAGGGCACACTCTCGACGTTGATTTCCGCCGTAACCCCTGAGGCTCGGCAGAGCTTAGCAAGATCGCCGACAAGGCCGTCGGAGACATCCATCGCGGCGGTTACATGTGCGTGCAGAGCCTCGATGATCGCGTTACGCGGCTGGGGAATTAGGTAGCGGGCTTTCAAATAAGCCTTATGGCCGTGATTGAGGTCCCAACGGTTGGCTATCATGGGGTCGCGCCGTACCAGAAGGCCGAGCGCGGCATCGCCAATCGTCCCGGTCACAACCACCCGATCCCCCGGCTTGGCACCGCTGCGCCGAATCATCCTGCCGTGTAAGACCGCGCCGAGGGCGGCAATCGAGATCGTGATTGGGCCGGGCGTTCGGTCAGTGTCCCCTCCGAGCAGGGGGAACTCAAAAAAATCCGCATCCTCGCCAAGGCCACGCGCGAACGGCTCAAGCCAGGTCGGTCCAATCTCTTGCGGCAGCGCAAGTGCGAGCAGAAATCCGATCGGACGGGCCCCTTTGGCGGCGAGATCCGAAAGATTCACGCGCAGTGCTTTCTTCGCCACCGCGTCGGCGGGGTCGTCTAGGAAAAAATGTACGCCGCCGATGAGGCCATCGGTTTTGAGCACGAGATCACAGCCCGCAGGTGGCACTATCGCGGCGGCATCATCGATAAGTCCGAAGGCTCCGGGATGCTTGGCCAGCGGGCGGAAGTAGCGCGCGATCAGGCGTTCCTCGCCGGACAAATCTGCTGCCGTCGCTTTACTCATTGCGACCATCCCTTCCCTCCAGGCGCAACCGTCAAGCCAGACAGCCCATACCGGCGAATTTGCTCGCACGCTGCAGATCCAGCGCTTATGATCCCAATAAGATCTGTGCGGCTTGATACGCATCAAGCCACGCCCAGCGCGCCAGAATTGGCTTCGGAAGACGGGTCAAGAATTCCCTTTCCGATTGACACCGCGGCGGCATGTTTCAGCGCCCCAACAATCACCCATTTTGAGAAACCGCGCTGCATCAGCGCGATTACCGCCGAATGGTCAAAATATCCGTCAGGTCAACGACGCCAGCGGCGCGAAGAAGCCCTGGTGCGGCGCACGAACGACGAGAACCGGGATGGTGCTGTGCGTCAGCACCTTGGCGGTTTCACTCCCGAGCACGACCGCGGAAATCCCGCGCCTGCCGTGCGAAGCCATGACGATCAGATCGCACGATTTCTGTGCCGCCGTTTCAATGATGGCCTGATATGGCTGATCGTGCTCAAGGTGCATCGTCTCGCAGATCACACCGGCTGTCGATGCGGCCTCCTTCGCCACGTTGAGGTATTTTCCAACGAGGGTCGCCGTGCGCTTCTGGTAATCTTCCGGCGTTTCGGTAATCATGCCCGTCTCAACCAAAAACGTTTGGAAAGGCACCGATACAGTCAGTACCGTGACTTTGGCATTGACCGATTTCGCCAAAGCCATGCCGTAGTCGATCGCATTCTGTGACAGCTCCGAGCCATCAGTCGGGATCAGAATATGCCGATGCATATACCCTCCGGCTTCAATTGTTCGAAATCAATTTGCTTCCATCAAGCAATCAGCGCCTCGCCGCC
>JBKQRS010000137.1:0-3095 GCA_052143915.1 Bradyrhizobium sp. | reverse complement strand
CGGAACCGCGAGAGGGGTCTTCCGTGTAAGCGAGACATCCCTCGTGAAAAGACTGCGAGTTTCCCATTGGTCAGGTGTCCGGGTCGTCGATACCATGCTCTTCAGCCCAATCATATCCGGCGGCGCGGCCGGAACAATCCTTCGTGCACTCGTAACCGCCAAACAAAGCAGCGGCTGCCTTCCAAGAAAACAGCCTCGCCACAATCAGCAAAAAGGCAGCGGCGCTGTGCGCCTTCCACATGATCCCCTCATTCCGGCTATCTGGTCAGCCTCGTCGAACCCAACACCGCGATCGAGGATTTCTCGGATGGTGTGGGCGGGCCCGCGGGTTTCGCCGGCGCGGACGGTTCGGCGGCCGTCGCCGCTGCGCCGTCCATCGCGACGCGATAGGCGCGCACCGGCCGGGTGATGTTCTTGAGGGCCTTTTCGCCGAGATCGACGAAGCCGGCTTCGATCCGCCCTCGCACGTGCTCATGCGCCGAGCCGGAGATCAGGACGCCGCCGGGCTCGCATATGCCCTCCAGACGCGCCGCGATATTGACGCCTTCGCCGAGAATATCATCGCCATCAATCAGCACGTCGCCGAGATTGACGCCGATGCGATAGACGATCTTTTTGCCGTGTGGCGTCTCGGCGTTGCGCTCGACCATCAGCCTCTGGATCGCGACGGCGCATTTCACGGCGTCGATGATGGAGGGAAATTCCAGCAGCAACCCGTCGCCCATCGTCTTGACGATCCGGCCGCCGCGGCCCGCCACCAGCGGCCGGGCCGCGTCGCGATGCTCGCGAACCGCCCTTGCCGTGCCGGCTTCGTCCTCGCCCATCAGACGGGAATAGCCGACGACGTCGACAGCCACGATCGCGGCAAGTTTTCGCGTTTCTGTCATTTCGCTCCCCAAGCGGGGCCGAGCTTAGCACAAGGCTACGCAGGGCAAACGTCGCCTTTGGGTCCAGAAACTATGGGGACGGCGGCAAAGGTCTGGCACCATTGTCGTCGTTTGAACCCGAGGAGGTGCCCCATGACCCAAGTGAACGATCTGAGCCATTCGCTCATCGCTTTCGAGCAAAATAGCACTCTAGTGGTGGTGGTCGAGATGAGTCAGTCGAGCTGGCTTGTTGCGGGAGTTGTTCCAGGTATCGAACGCAGGCCCCTCAAGAAGCTCGATCCCAATCCGTTGGCGCTGTTGCAACTGATGGAGCGCTGGCGGGATCAAGGGACGAAAGCCGGTAGAGCGATCACTCGGATTGTTCTTGCTTTCGAGGCTGGTCGCGACGGGTTTTGGCTGGCCCGATGGCTGCGAGTCCGCGGCATCGAGACTTTCGTCATGCATTCGACGAGCGTGGCAGTGTCGCGCGAGCACCGCCGGGCCAAGACGGATCGGCTCGACACCGAGATGCTCATCCGCGTGTTTCTGGGATGGCTGCGCGGCGAGCCGCGTCACTGCAAAATGGTGGCGATCCCTACGCTTGAGGAAGAAGACGCCAGACGCCCCAGCCGCGAGCGCGAAAGCCTGGTCGGCGAACGCACGAGGATCATCAACCGCATGAAGGCGGCGCTGGTTCGGCTCGGCATTCGCGGCTTTAAGCCGGACTGCTCACGGCGCCGCAAAGGCTTGACGCGCTGCGTACTCCGGAGGAGACGCTAATTCCGCCCAACATGCTGGATGAGATGCGACGCGACATGGCCCGACTTGCTTGGGTCCGCGAGCAGATCAATGCCATCGAGCAGGCCCGGCTGGAGCGCTTGGAACAGGCGCCGGCCACTGGCCGGTATGCGATGGTTCGGATGTTGGCGCGCGTCATCGGCGTCGGCGTCGAGACGGCGGATATGCTGGTGCAAGAGGTCCTGTCCAGAAACCTGCGAGACCGGCGAGCCGTGGCCCGTTACGCCGGCCTCACCGGGTCGCCCGATGAGAGTGGGGCGAAACGACGTGAGAAGGGTTTGTCCAAGGCGGGCAACGCGCGCGTGCGTCGCGGCCTCATTCAGCTGGCATGGCGCTTCCTGCGGTTTCAGAAGGACAGCGCCCTGGGGCAGTGGTACCGAGAGCGGACCGAAGGCGCTGTCGGGAAGCGTAAGACGACAATGATCGTGGCGCTTGCCCGAAAGCTCCTCATCGCCCTGTGGCGGATGGTTACGACCGGAGAAATCCCTGTCGGCGTCGCACTGCGGACGGCAGCAGCCTGAACTATTTGATCGAAGAGGAGCGGAATAACACCCAGCTTCGGTGTCCTTCGCGCACTGGCGCACAGGTCGCCGATCATGATCCGAGGTGGTGGTGACCCGAACACAGCCATGGCTTCAATGCCGAGTCCAGAATGGGCCCACCGCCTCGGAGCCCCGCCGCTGAAGCGAATGGTGCTTCATGGTCCGGGTCCGACATGGACCCAACCGAATACAAGGTTGCGGCGCGAGAGACGCGCCCGACAGCGGGCTCCCCTCGGATCAAGCAAACGGAACCCCGAGAACAGGAGAATCGTCTGACGCAATAAAGCTTGACACGAAGGTCCCCATACAAGGCCGTGTGAAAACTCCGCAATTTTGCGAAAATGGGCGCGCGCAGAATGATTTTTGGTGATCGGCGCACTTCTGATCGACGAGAATCGGCGAAATTTCGACCAAAATTGGCACGGCGGAAAGATCGCCCGAGTTTTCACACACCCTGGGTCGGAAGCCGCCGTTGACTTGCGCATCGGCCGTCGCCAGCTTCAACGCGCGACCCATGAGGATGCAGCCCAGCGCCGCCGTGGTCGATCCCCTCAAGACGTTCGACGATGGCCCATAGACCGATCGTAGAGCGCGCCAGACGGTCGACCTTGGTCACGACAAGGGTATCGCCGCCGCGAACGTAATCGAGCGCCCGGTCAAGCTCGACGCGCTCGCCAATCGACGACGCATGCTCCTGGAAAATCTTGAGGCATCCGGCCGCCTGCGGTCGATCATCTGACGCGTCTTTCGTGACCAATAGACTCTAGGCTGGCCATGCGGGTCAATTTCGAGGGCGAATTCGTCAATGATTACAGTGAGCCCTCGGCTTTGTTGGTCACGACCGATAGGGCAAGGTCTATTGGACACGGCGGGGGCGGGGGAATGGGAG
>JBKQRS010000136.1:0-8105 GCA_052143915.1 Bradyrhizobium sp. | reverse complement strand
CCGCCGACGACATCCTCGCTTCCATCGAACGCTTCTGCCGCTACAATACTCAAGCCCAAATATCGTAATGTTGCGAATTTCTGGTTCAGGACACTAGAGCCTGTCCTCAATTAGAGGATTCCCAAGCATATTATCGCGTGATTCGTAGGCGGTGAGCTGATTCGGAGCTGACAGATGCGCCGCTACGCCCTTCGGGACGATCAATGGGATAGGATCAAGGATATTTTGCCCGGACGTGAAGGGCATGTGGGGGTAACGGCCAAGGACAATCGGCTGTTTGTAGAAGCGGTGATCTACCGCTATCGGGCCGGCATCCCTTGGCGGGACTTGCCCGAACGCTTTGGCGACCCGATCAAGATACATACGCGCTTCTCGCGCTGGGCCAAGAGCGGGGTGTGGAAGAAGCTGTTTGAGATGCTGGCGAGCGATGCGGAAAACGAGTACGCCATGATCGACAGCACGATCGTGCGGGCGCATCAGCACAGTGCCGGCGCACAAAAAAAGACGGTGAAGGCCAGGCGATCGGGCGCAGCAAAGGCGGGCTGAGCACCAAGATTCATGCGCTTGTCGATGCGTTGGGCAATCCGCTGGACTTCATCCTGACGCCGGGCCAAGCCCATGATCTGGAAGGCGCCGACGCACTGCTGCCGGATATGGCGGCCGAGGCCTTGCTGGCAGACAAGGCCTTCGATGCCGACGAGCGGGTGATCGAGCCGTTGCTTGCGCGGGGAAAGTCGATCGTGATCCCGTCCAAGAGCAACCGCAAGGTTCAACGCGATTTCGACAAAGACGCCTACAAGGCACGCTACCTCATCGAGAATTTCTTCTGCAAGCTCAAGCAATACCGCGCCATCGCCACCCGCTACGACAAAACCGCCAGAAATTTCCTCGCCGCAATCCACCTTGCGGCTGCTATCATCTGGCTCAATTGAGGACAGCCCCTAGTTGACACTCCTGTTCGGGGAGGTCGGCGGCGCCTCCGCTGGAGCAGACCTAAGAAGCTTGATCGCGCATTCCGCTATGTTCTAATGGAATGCTCTAAAGACGCCTGCGTCGAGCGATGGGCAGGGGTCTTGTCCTACCTAAAAAAGCACCACAGCGCATGTCCGCCATCTCTTCTGCGAGCCTGACCCGCAACGTGCTGTGGAATTTTGCGGGTCAGGTTGCTCCGCTGTTCGCCGCGGTGTTCGCGATTCCCCTGCTGATCAAGGGAATGGGCGTAGATCGGTTCGGCCTGCTCACCCTGGCGTGGATGGTGATCGGTTACTTCAGTCTGTTCGATTTCGGGCTTGGCCGGGCGTTGATCAAACTGGTGTCTGAAAAACTCGGCGAGGGTCGCCTGGCGGAGATACCCGAACTGGTGTGGACCGCGCTGTTCCTGATGGCGTTTCTGGGGGCGGCGGGCGCAGGGATCATGTTTGCGTTAACCGGCTGGCTTGTGACAAGTGTCCTGAAGATACCGGCGACACTTCAAGCTGAAGCTTCCGACGCATTCCGGCTGTTGGCCTGGTCGGTCCCGGTAGTGGTCCTCACCACCGGATTTCGCGGAATACTCGAGGCGTATCGGCGTTTCGATCTGGTCAATATCGTGCGGCTGCCGTTGGGAGTCCTGACGTTCATCGCCCCGCTCGCCGTTCTGCCGTTTTCAAACCGGCTGGACGTGGTTGTGATGATGTTGCTCGGGGTGCGCCTGCTGATTTGCGTGACCCAGGCGGCCCTGTGCCAACGGGTGCTGCCCGGCCTGTGGCGGCGGATATCCTATTCCAGTCATCTCGTCCGGCCGATGCTTGGGGTCGGCGGCTGGATGACCGTCTCGAACATGGTTAGCCCGATCATGGTCTATATGGATCGGTTCTTCATCGGCATCGTGCTAGGCGTGGCTGCGGTCGCCTACTATGTTACGCCCTACGAAATCATCACCAAGCTGCTCGTGATTCCCGGCGCGCTGGTGGGGGTACTGTTTCCGATGTTTTCCGCTAGTCTCGCCGGTGATCACGCGCGAGCCGCGGAGCTGTTCCAGCGCAGCGTGCGCTGGGTATTCCTGGCCCTGTTTCCCGCCGTGCTGTTGGCGACGGTATTTGCGAGCGACGGACTGCGACTGTGGCTGTCCGGCGAATTCTCGCTCGACGGTACCGCGGTCTTGCAGTGGCTGGCGGCGGGAGTGCTGATCAACAGTCTGGGCCTAATTCCGATTACCTTCGTCCAAGGTGCCGGACGGCCCGACCTGACTGCGAAGCTTCACCTTGCGGAACTTCCGATCTATCTGTTGGTGCTGTGGCTGTTCATGCACCAATGGGGCATCGTGGGCGCCGCGGCGGCGTGGACATTGCGGGTCGGCTTCGATGCGGTGGCGTTGTTCGTCATGTCGGCCTGGCTGGAAGACGAACTTAGCCGGACATTGAAACAGGATGCGCTGATATTAGCCTTGGCTCTGGCGGTGCTGGCCCTCGGCTGCTGGCCCAGCGACCTTGCAACGAAGATGGGCTTCACCGCGATTGTTTTAACCGGCTTTTCATTATTTGCCTGGCGCCGGCTGCTGTCGCGCGACGAGCGGCGAAGGATTGCCGCGATATTGGGCCGCAGGGTTCACTGAACCAACAGATGCTAAAGCCGGCATTTCGAAAACTGACCCCACCAGCCGGTGGTAGGTGTATCGACTTCGATAATGCATGAATTTACCGGCATGTTGTTGTATCGTGGCCCTAGGTGAAACAACATGCCATAGCTCTTCCCATCGAATGACACGTATCGGGCGTCTTCGTCCTGAAGGTCGGAGGTGCGCGGAGGATGGCCGGCCTTTGCCAGCACTTGCTTGAGTTCGGTGGTCGCGATGTCAGGAACTGGCAGCACCGGGTAGGCGCCGAATTCCTTGCGATAATCCTGCAGCGCAGCCATCAGCGACTCCGCTTCACCCGTAAATGCAATCTTGCCGGGAAAATGTTGCAGGACCAGCAGTGTGCCGAAGAACAGAATGACGAGGATTGCAAAGACGCCAAGTGACCAAAAAAAGTCTCGCATTCCCAGTGGCTCGCATTGCCCGACGAACCTGGTACCTACTCCTCAATCCGACCGCGATCAATCGCGCAACGAAATCGCGACGTCCGGGCTGGCTGGCTGATTTGTATCCTAGCGGTAATTTCGTTTGCGTCCGGCGCAATTGTGAGCTTTTTACGCTCTGGGAAACGCCCTGGTCCGCGATATCGATGACAGCCATGAAGTGCGATTCAACTCAGGGTAATGATATTAACGGCGCGCGGGGAACCTGGCGTCACCCCCGCGGCGCTTTTGGCGGATAATGCCGTGAACGTACTGGTTCTGGGTGCCACCGGTCTTTTGGGGAATGCGGTGTTTCGCTCGATGTCGAAGACATCGGATCTGCGTGTCACAGGAACGATACGCCGTGAGGTCGCCCGCGGGCTATTTGCGGCGGAGCATGCGGACTGCCTGACCGTCGTCGAGGATATCGAAAATCCGGACCAGCTGGCGCGGCTGTTCGATGCTGCCCGTCCGGATGTGGTGGTGAACTGCATCGCCGTAGGCCGGCCGGCGCCCGCCGACCCGATGCGATCAATCCAGGTCTACTCGGTGCTGCCGCGGCGTCTGTCGCATTTATGCCGGCTTTCTGGAGCCCGGTTGGTTCAAATCAGCTCCGACGGCGTTTTCTCGGGCGCGCGGGGCTCCTATAGCGAGGATGATCTGCCAGATGCGAATGACATCTACGGGATATCCAAGCTGTTGGGCGAAATCGCCGAGCCCCACGCGATCACGCTCAGGACCTCGATCATCGGCCATGAATTGCAATCTTCGGGTGGCCTGCTAGAGTGGTTTCTAGCACAGCAAGAACAATGCCGCTGCTATACACGGGCGATTTTCTCGGGATTTCCAACGATTGTGCTCGCCGACCTCATCAGGGATGTCGTGATCCCGCGCTCCGATCTGCATGGCGTCTATCACGTGGCAACTCGGCCGATCTCCAAGTTCGATCTGCTGCGGCTGGTGGCGAAGCGCTACGACAAGAAAATCGAGTTGATACCAGACGACCGTGCGAACCCCGATCGCACGCTGGTTGCGGCTCGCTTTGAAAAAGCGACGGGTTACGTTCCGCCGGACTGGCCAACGCTCGTCGACTTGATGTATTGCGACCGCTTTGGTTCGACGAGGGCATGATGTTTACGGATAAGGTCGTGGTGATCACCGGCGGAACGGGGTCGTTCGGACAGCACATCCTCAAGGGTTTTCTTGCGACCGACGTCGCCGAGATACGCATCTTCAGCCGCGACGAGAAGAAGCAGGAGGAGATGCGCTCGACGTACAACGACACCAAGCTGAAATTCTACATCGGCGACGTCCGCGCCTATAACAGCATCCATGATGCTCTCAAGGGCGCGCATTATCTGTTCCACGCGGCCGCGCTGAAGCAGGTGCCATCCTGCGAGTTCTATCCGCTCGAGGCGGTGCGCACGAACATTCTCGGCACGGAAAACGTCATGAGCGCGGCGATCGCAAACCGCGTCGAAAAGGTCGTCGTCCTCAGTACCGACAAGGCGGTCTATCCGATCAACGCCATGGGTCAGACCAAGGCGCTGATGGAAAAGGTCATGGTGGCGAAATCGCGCAACCTGTCGTCGAGCGAGACACTGCTGTGCGCAACGCGCTACGGCAACGTGATGGCGTCGCGCGGTTCGGTGATCCCGCTGTTCGTCTCCCAGATCAAGGCCGGCAAGCCGCTGACGCTCACCGATCCCAGCATGACCCGCTTCATGATGTCGCTTGATGACTCGGTGGACCTGGTGCTCCATGCTTACGGGCATGGTCAGCAGGGTGATATTTTCGTGCAGAAAGCCCCCGCAGCGACGATTGGCGACCTGGTGCTGGCGCTCAAGGAGATTTTCAACGCCGACAATCCGGTCCAGATTGTCGGCACCCGCCACGGCGAAAAACTCTACGAGTCGCTGGTGTCGCGTGAGGAAATGGCGAGGGTCGAGGACATGCAGCAATATTACAGGATTCCCGCCGACAATCGCGACCTCAACTACGCCATGTATTTTACCGAAGGCCAAAAGGAAATATCGACGCTCGACGACTACACCTCGCATAATACATGCCGTCTGAGCGTACCCGAGCTGAAGCAATTACTGCTCAAGCTTGATTTCATCCAGCGCCAACTGCAGGGCAGGGATGACGGGAACATCGAAATCTAGCGTTCTGCCGACAATCGACTGAACCGAGTGATTGTGCTAGCCGGCCGAGGTGGGATATCGCAACCGGCGGGCGTCCTGTGGCGCCCCAGACCTGTGCCGATCAGGAAACCGACGCCGATCGGGAATACGAGATGAGGGAAGCCCGGATCATGGAAGCGCGTGGCTCAGATCAGCCTGTCTGCTCGTTCTGCGACAGCAAGCGGCTGGGGCTTGTCATGGATTTCGGCGAGGTGGGACTGGCCGGTGCCTTCCTGAAGCCTGAGCAGTTCGCAACCGAACGCACATTCCCGATGCGGTTGCGCTTTTGCAAGGATTGCTACGCGGTGCAGGTGACGGACCATGTGCCGGCCAACGTGCTGTTCCAGAATTACTTCTATTTCTCCTCGTCGATCGGTACCCTGCGCGACCACTTTGCGGAATATGCCGCCGAGGTCGCACGGCGGTTCCTCGATCCGGGAAAAGCCACGGTGCTGGAGTTCGGCTGCAACGACGGCGTGCTGCTGCGTCCGCTGGCCGACCAGGGAATCCGAACCGTCATCGGCGTCGATCCAGCATCCAACGTTGTCGCCACGATCAACGATCCCCGCATCAAGGTGATCAATAATTATTTCACCGAAGACGTCGCGCGGCGCGTCGTTGCCGAATACGGCCACGTCGACTTGATCATGGCCAACAATGTCTATGCCCATATCCCGGATATCCAGGCGACAACCCGGGCCGTCGCCGAGGCGCTGCACCCGGACGGCATCTTCGCCTTCGAGGTTCACTATCTGGGCAAGGTGATCGATGAGCTGCAATACGATATGATCTATCACGAGCATCTTTATTACTACTCGCTGTTGTCCGTCATCAATCATCTTGCCCGCTACGACATGATGGTGGTCGACATCAAGCCGATTCCGATCCACGCAGGTTCGATCCGTTTCTATGCTTGCAAGAAGGGCAGCAAGCACAGCGGGTCGGTGTCGCCGGCCGTCAAGGCGCTGGAGGCCGAGGAGCGGGCGCGCGGATTCGACCGCTTCGAGACGTTCCAGGAATTCTCCAATACCGTTGCCGGGCACAAGGCCAAGTTGATCGAACTGCTCGTCGAACTGCGCCGCCAGGGCCATCGAATCGCCGGTTACGGTGCGTCGGGGCGGGCCAATACGATGATTCAATATTGCGGTATCAGTCACGATCATCTCGACTACATGATTGACGATGCCCCCGCGAAGGCGGGCTTTTTCACCCCGAAATCGCATTTTGAGATCTTTCCGAGCTCGATTCTCGACCGCGGCAATCCGCCGGATTACCTCCTCATTTTTGCGTGGAGTTTTTTCGACGAGATCCGGAAGAAGAACGGTAACTATCTGGCGAGAGGCGGCCGGATGATTCTTCCTCTGCCCGAGGTTTCGATTTTTCCGCCAGGCGCGCCGTGATACCCATTCGTGGAATGAATTCAGCAAAACCAGCACGGAACATGCAAATGAAGGTGATGTCGATTTTCGGGACGCGACCGGAAATGATCAAGATGTGGGCGACGCTCAAGAGGCTCGACGAGCTGAACTTCGACCATGTGATGGTTCATACAGGGCAGAATTTCACGCCCGAGCTTCGTGACTTCTTCTTCAAGGATTTGAAGCTGCGAAAGCCCGACTATGAGCTCGATATCGATACGTCCGGTTACGGACCGGAGGTGGCGGACGTCGTCCTCAAATCGGACGCGCTGATGGAAAAGGTGAAGCCCGATGCGCTGCTGATCCTGGGCGATACCTATAGCGGCCTCAGCGTGCTTCCTGCGGCCCATCGCGGCATCAAGATATTCCATATGGAAGCGGGCTTGCGGGCATGGGATCGGCGAATGCCGGAACAGCGCAACAGAATCCTGATCGATCACATCAGCAACATTCTATTGCCGTACAACCGCTACCACCGCGAGAATTTGCTGCGCGAGGGAATTCACCCCTCGAAGATCATCGTTACCGGAAATACCACGTTCGAGGCCATGCGCGCCTTCGCGCCCGAGATCGAAGCCAGCGACATTCTCAGCCGGCTCGGGCTGGAGCCGAAGAATTACATCCTGGTGACCGCGCATCGGAGCGAGAACGTCGATAATCCGGAAAATCTCGCGAATATTTTCAAGGCGCTTGGCGAACTCAATCAGCGGCTCAAGCGCGAGATCATTTTTCCGATGCATCCGCGCACCACGAGCAAGCTCAAGGCGATCACGGTTCCGCCGAATATCCGGATCATGGCGCCGCTCGGATTCTACGATTTCAATCAGCTGCTCAAACAGTCGTTTTGCGTCCTGTCAGACTCGGGTACGGCTGCCGAGGAAGGGCTTTTCTACAAGGTCCCTAATGTAAGCTTGCGCATGGCGACCGAACGGATGGAGACGCTCGAGAGCGGAGCGACCATCGTGTCCGGGATGGACGCGAACAACATCGTGGAAGCGGTGACGCTGGCGGTCAGCCTGCCCTGGAGCGCACGGTATGAATTCGAGGAGGATTATTCGCCGTCCGCGGTGGTTGTGAACGCGATCCGAACCCAGATCACCAATTTCTTTTGATCGTACCTCGCGCGTCGTATTGAGAGGAGCGAACTCGCGGATGTTTCCTTCCTCTTGAAGCCGTTGACATGAGCAGTAGCCTGCAAATTGCCGTGATCTCGACCGATTACCCGCCGCTGCGGACTTCCGCGGCGGTTCAACTGCGAGATTTGGCGCAACAGTTCGCTGCGCTCGGCCACCGGCCTGTCGTGATTGTTCCCTCGCTTACCTCCGATCAACCCTGGAAGGTTGAGCCGCTCGACGGCGTTGATGTGTTGCGTGTTGCAGCACCGCCGACGCGCGCCGCAACTCTGTTTCGGCGACCGCATATTGGAATGCCGCGATGGTCTTCAATAGCAGATAGACAGGCCCCTTTT
>JBKQRS010000135.1:0-10345 GCA_052143915.1 Bradyrhizobium sp. | reverse complement strand
CAAACAAAGAGATGAGATCATGATCCGATTCAACCTGACGGGATCATGATCCAGGAGGTGGGCTGACTAAAACGCATTAATCCCCGCCAGAGGCAGCACCCGTTGCAGGATCGCCGCCAGGCAGATCAGGACAACAAGCAGCTTGAGAAGGTTTGCCAGGCGAGATTCATTGACGAACTTCTCAATGGCCCAAAAGCAAATTGCGCCGACGACACAAATAATTAGGATACCGATCAAGACTGAGATCATAGCCTTCCCCCTTTTCTGGCAGGACAAAGTGCAAAAGCGGCCTCCGCGAAGGGAGGCCGCTCAGTCTCTTGCCATTATAGCTCACTCTCGGTCGATAACAACCGGACGACGGTCGTGGTCTCTGTCTCGGTCGTGATCACGGTCGCTCCTGATAACCGTCTCGTCGTGATTTCGGCGATCCTGATCCCGAAAGTGTTCACGATCACGATCGCGATCACCATGACCTTCGCCCACCGTTACGCCAACAGGACCTACACCGATGCCGACCTCCTCCGCTCCGGCAGGAATTGCACCAAAAATACCCACCACGGCGGCTACTGCTACTGCGTATCTAATCATTGCTTTGCTGCTCCTATGAATTTGAACACCGGAGGATGCCTGACCGAGGCAACAACCGATCCCGACGCGTTCGGGGATTCGGTCAACAACAACCAAAATGATGAATAGTTCCGATGATACAACTTATATTTGAAATAGACCATTCCATTAAGGCTGTCTCACCGAGAGCACGTCCGCGTCGGGGTTGAGAATCAATGTTCAGGGACACCCTGGGTTTGCGGTACCGGCCCTGCGAACGGCACGAGAAGAAGGCCGATCAGCGCCACGATCGCGAGTAGGGTCCAGGCCTCGTTGGTGGAAAGCGCGAACGCCGCCCTCTCGACCATCGGGCGAACATAGGCCTCCACAGTGGCATCCGACACGCCCGGCGGGCGGTGGGTGAACAGTTGCACATCGAGCCCGATCGCCTGCGCCGCTGATATGTCGCCGGCGAGCAGCCGGTCGCGCAAGGCCTCGCCGTGGCCAACCGTGCGCCCATAAAGGATGGTATCGATCAGCGCGATGCCGATCGCTCCGCCGAGGTTTCGCATCAGGTTGAACAGGCCGGAGGCGTCGGGCACCTGTGCCGCCGTCAGCGTGCCCAGCGCCAGCCGCGTCGGCGGCAACAGGCAGAACATGATGGCCATGCCGCGCAGGATCTGCGGCCAGAACATCTCGTCGAAATCGGCGACGCGGCTCTGGAACGCGCTCAAGCCAAGGCCGAGCGCGAACAGGGCAAATCCGCACGCCGACAACTTGCGCGGATCAAGCCGGCTTTCCAGCATGCCCGCGACCGGCGCGGTCACGAGCTGCGCGATGCCGGTGACGAGCATGATGGTGCCGATCTCGAAGGCGTCGTGACGCCGGACATAGGCGAGGAAGACCGGCATCAGATAGACCGAACCGAACAATCCGACCCCGAGGCAGAAACTCAAGGCGCAGCCGATCGCAAAGGCGCGCGCGCGCAACGTCGTCAGTTCGACCACGGGATGGGCCGCTTTAAGCGTCCTGAATGCGAAGATGGTTGCGGTCACGGCGCTGGCAAGGAACAGCATGAGGCAGCGCGGTGAAAGCCAGCCATCCTGCGGCGCCTGTTTCAGGCCGAGCTCGAGACAGGCCAGCGCCAGCGCCATCAGCAGCAGCGAGATGCGATCGAGCGTGGCGAGATCGTTGAAGCTGGGCTTCTCCGGCGGCAGCAGAAACGGCGTGGCGGCGGCCGCGACCAGCCCGGGGGCGACATTGATCAGGAACAGCCAATGCCAGGACCAGGTCTCGGTGATCCAGCCGCCGACTACCGGGCCTATGGTCGGCGCCAGCACCGCCATGATGCCGGCCATCGTGGTGGCGATCGGGTGCAGGCGAAGCGGAAACAGCAGGAACACAGCGGAGAACACCGCGGGGATCAGCGTGCCGCCGGCAAATCCCTGCAGCACGCGGAAACAAACCAGCGTCGCAAAATCGAAGCTCGCCGCGCAGCCGATAGAGGCCAAGGTGAACAGGCTGATCGCGCCGACAAACAGCCAGCGCAAGGTCAAGACGCGCGTCAGCCAGCCGGTCAGCGGAATGGCAATGATCTCCGCGATCAGATAGGCGGTCTGAATCCAGCTCATCGCATCGCGTGAGATCGCAAGCGCATGCTGGATCGCCGGCAGCGAGGTTGCGACCACCTGAATGTCGAGGATCGCCATGAACATGCCGAGGCACATCAGGATGAAGCCGAGCCATGTCGCCGCGCGGGCCTCGTCCGGCGCTGTGACCACCTCGCTCATCTTCTTAGTGACCGCTTCGCTCATGGTGCGGCGCGCGCCGGCATATCGCGGGACGCGCCCAGCGCGCGGTTCTCGGCGCGGATGCGGATGAAGAGAACCGCCGAATTGAGGATCGTGAAGGTGATGGCAAGCCACGGCAGACCCAGCGCCAGCGGCAGCACGGCGATTTCGCCGGCAACCACCGCATAGTTTGGATGCGCGAGCCACCGGTAGGGCCCCGCCGATATCAGCCTCTCGCCCGGCAGCACAATGATCCGGGTGGTCCAGCGCGGCCCCAGCGTTCGCATCACCCAGAAGCGCAAGCCTTGCAGCAAGAGGTAGAAAACCAAGGCGGTAATTTTGATCGGCCGGTCGTGCCCGAACAGCCACAACGCGAGCAGCCAGCAGGCATGCACGGCCACCATCAGCGGATAGTGTCGCGGCGCCACCTCGAGCGCGCCGCGGGACTTCAGCCTGCGTGTATTGAAATATGAAAGAGCGAGTTCTCCGGCACGCTGCGCCGTGACAGCCGCGAGAAGGAATTCGGCCCAGGTCACGTCTGCCCAAGTCACGCGGCGTGCCGCAGCGAAACGCAGCTTGCGGTGAAGCCGGGTCCGAGCGCCGTCAACAGCGAGCGTGTCGGCAGCCCATTCGCAATCGCGCGTTCGAGGATGAACAGCACGGTCGGCGCCGACATGTTGCCGTAGTCCGCGATCACCTGGCGTTCGTGTTCCAGCGTCCCCTGGCCGAGCGCGAGCGCGGTCTCGATCGCGTTGATGACCTTGGCGCCGCCGGGATGGCAGATGAAGCGGTCGATCTCGGCCATCGAGAGCTGCATGCGCGTCAGGATTTGCGTCAATGCGGGCTTGAGGTTCTCGGTGACGAATTCGGGGATGGTGCGGCGAAGGATGACGCCGAATCCCAAGGGATCGACGCTCCAGCCCATGACGTCGAGCGTATTGGGCCAAAGGTGCTCGCCGGTAGCCTCGATTTGGGTCGCGCCGCCGTCGCCGGCGCGCAGCACGATCGCGGCGGCGCCATCGCCGAACAGGCTGGTGGCGATGATGTTGGCCTTGGTGAGCTCGTCGAGCCGAAGCGCAAGCGAGCAGAGCTCGATCGTCACCAGCAGCACATTGGTGCCGGGCCGAGCCTCGGCAAGGCGCGAGGCGATCGAAAGGCCCGAGGCCCCGCCGCCGCAGCCGAGGGCGAACACCGGCACGCGCGAGACGTCGGACCGAAATCCCATGCGGCGGTGGACGCGCGCATCCAGGCTCGGCGTTGCGATCCCGGTGGAGCAAACGGTGACGACGGTGTCGATATCGGCTGCGCCAAGGCCCGCGCTTGTCAGTGCCTTGTCGGCGACATCGATGAACAGCGCTTCCGCTCCCTCGAGAAACGCCGCGGTGCGCTCCGGCCAGCCGCGCGGCTTGAGATACCAGTCGAATGGCTTCACGCCGTGGCGTTTGACGATTCCGGTGTTGGTGAAAATGCTCGAGAACCTCTCGAAATCGGGAAAGCGGCTGCCGAACACGTCCCATGCCGCGGCCAGGACATCCTTCTGCAAGAACGTGTGGGGAGGAACCGATGTCGCCAGCGAAACCAGGGCAGCATTGTGCATCGACGGGATCTTTCGTGTCGCATTCCGTTATGATGGGAACAGCGACAGGAAGGGTTTATTTCGGCGGGTGCAAAAAGACTTTGGTCGAATGGGTCACTAATAATTGAAACGTGCGCCAATGCGACCGCGCTGCGGTCAAAGATTTGGTGTTGTCATCACATTCTGCCCAGCGCGGCTGCCCTTTATGTCGATCCTGAGATGAAGGCCTGCAGCCGCGTGGCAAGATGGATCGGTGTCTCCTGCATCGGGTAGTGCCCGGAGTTGCCGATCTTCTCGATTTCCGCGTGGGGATAGAGCGCGGGATAGACGCTCCGCACCAGATTCTCGCTGATGCCGTTGTCGAATTCGCCGAACAGCACGAGCATGGGCGCCTCGATCTTGTCGGCGTTGGCCGCGAAATCATCCCTGATGAAGGAGCGCATATAGCTCTTGAACGCCGCGGGGCTGGCGGTTTCGCGCGCCCGCCGCAGCATCAATTCCAGCCACGTCCTGGAAAGGCGATTGCCGACGGAATCGCCGATCAGCGCCAGTGCCACCTCGTCCTGTTCGCACGCAGCCGCAAAGAAGCCGAATACCGCATCGTCGAACGGCAGCGCTGAAGCCGGCACCGGCGTGACGGCGGTCACCGACCGGACGCGCGCAGGCGCATCCATCGCCACCTTCTGTGCCGCCTTGCCGCCCATGGAATGACCCACGACATGAAACTCGCGCCATCCGAGCTGGTCGGCGAGCGCGATCACATCCGCCGCCACTTCGCCGATGCTGTAGTCACCGGGAATGTTGCGGGAGTTGCCGTATCCGCGGATATCAGGGAAGGCGAAGGTGAAGCGCTCGGCATCGGTGCAATCGAACATCGGCGCGAACACCCGATGATCCCAGAACCACCCGTGAATGACCGCGACCTTGGTCGGTCCCGTGCCCACCGTGTGATGCCAGACCATGTGTCCCCCCGTCGCCACGCGGCTCTGCTGGCCGATCTGCCTGTCGGCGTTGCCTAAAGTCTATCGGCGATTGCAGTCGAGGCCAACCCGGCGCCCGGGCCGAGCGCTTCTATCCGATGCCGCTCTACGGTGGCACACTGAGGGAGTTTGCCGATTTCATCCGTGGCGACATCGGCAAGTGGGCCGCGGTTCTCGCTTCGTCCGCCCAGGGGGAAGTGAGACCCGAAGTGAGACCCTGGGGCCAGCAACAACCAGAAACAGGATTGGGACCCGAGGGCCAGCAACAAATTGAAATATCATCGCGCCGTGGCGTCCGGACTTGCGCGGCCATCGACGTGCCAGGCAAAAGGGCCCCGCTTCGCGCGGGGCCCTTCAATTGACGGCAAATCTTTTATTTTTACTTTGCGCTGTCGTTGTCCATGCCAGGCGCCGCGTTGCCGGACGGATTGTGCGCACCGCGCTTGCTGGAACCGGAACTCATTCCGGTGGTGGTGCCCGACTTCATCTTGCTCGTTTTCGTTTTGCCAGACTTCATTTTACCCATGCCCGGTTCGACGTGGGTGGTTTCGTTCGATGCGCCGGGCGCCGGTTGTGCCGGGTCCGTCTGGGCCGATGCGATTGCGGTTGCGCCGAGGAAGTAAGTGAACGCGAGGGCCGGGATGACAAGCTTGGATCGCATGAAGAATCTCCTCATTCTTTGTTGGTGATGCCCGAGTCAAAACTTGCGACCCGGATTTGCGTTCCCCGGGCGAGCCGACAGGATTCTCCCCCGGCGATACCGCGCGCCGCGGCCAGCCGTGTTTCATCTCCAGAAATATGTACGATACCGCACATATTGACAGGCTGCGTTCCCGGCGCGCGGCTGCCCCAGATCTGGCGGGACAATGGCAACAACAGGTGCAAATTTCGCCAAACCCCGGTACGATGTGCAAATTCCGCCTCTTGAAGCGGCCGGCGTGCTTGGCAGTTTGCCTTGCCGTTGGGGTTGTTCCTTGGCATACTTTCAACTTGGCAAGTTCGCTTGGTTTTCCGCTTAAAGGCGCGAGATGAAAAATCGCACATCTGTTTCGGAGTTGAGCGAGAAGCTCGGATGTCCGTCCAGCGAAACGATCCAGGGCCTGCGGTTGTTGAAAGCATTCCTCAAGCTTTCGCCCCCGCAACGGTCTGAAGTCGTGGATCTGGTGGAACAGCTCGCCACTGATCCCGCGCCTGTTCCCGGCGGCGCGAACGGGCGGTTCCACACGCGCTGAGATCGGTGGTTCGGCGCGTTGTCCGCGGCGCGCGACTGGCTTTCACGGACAAGAACGGCGCTGAGATGGAAGAGGCCCTCGAGAAGAAGAGGCCGCAGAAGCAGAGGCCTTGTCGTTGACTGAGCATGGTCTCCGGGCAGACGCATCGTTTGTCCCGAGTAAAAACCGGTTTCCGCTTTGCGCTAACGCGGCCCTTTGGGTCCGGATCATGCTCGAGGGCGTTATCTTTCCCACCAGAACCAGTCGGCGTGTGCCCTGCGCCAGTCCGCGTGACGCTGCTGGTTCTGGCCGATCAGAATGCCAAATCGCACGCAAGCCTTCCGGTCGCCCTTTTCGCAAAGCTGATGGAAGCCGACTATTTCGGCTTCCCTGGCGTCTTGAGCGTGGACTGGTGTTGCGACCAGCGCAGCCGTACCTGAAACGCCGGCTGCGATCGCCACGGCAGTCATCAATGGCCTAAAGATCATTGGTTCTCCTGTTCAAATGTCGTCCCCCGTCGGAACCTACGGGGCGAAATCTGAACGCAATCTGAATTTGCCGGGGGGAAGGCGCCGAAGCGCTGCGTCGATTTCTTCAATGTCTCGGAGGGCAGTTCGCCGAAGGCCAGCCGGAAATCCCTGGCGAAATGGCCGGGATTCTGGAAGCCGCATCGGAACGCAATCTGCGTCACGGAAGCGCCTTCGGCGCATTGTTCGAGCAATTCGCGTGCGCGATTGAGCCTGACCTGCTTGGCAAAGTCCGCCGGAGAGTAGCCGCGATCCTGCTTGAATTGCCGGAACAGGCTTCTCGCGCTGACCTTCGCCACCTTCGCCATCGCCGGAATATCGATCGGCTTGTCCCAATTGGCCTCGATGAATTCCTCGACGGTCTTGACCGCGGATGACGTTGCGGGAAGCGGCTCGCGCCACAACAGATGCGTATAGTTGTGGCGGTGACACATCAGGAATTTCATGATCACCATGCGTTCGACTTCGGCGGCTGCGAGTTCGGAGAAAAATTTGCCATGTTCGTTGAAGTCGGATGCGAATTGAAAAATCGCGCGTCGCAGGCTGCTCATCGCAGGCCCGCGCGCCTCGCCTTCATCGAAGGCCAGCGTTTCGCTCACTTCCTGCCCGATCAGGGCGCTCAGATGGCGCAGCAGCGCATCGAATTCGATGCGTAGCACGAGTTGCCGATAGCCGGGCGTGAATTGCAGCTTCAACGGCGTCCGCGTCGAGATAGCCGGGGTCCATCCTCCCGGCGCAATCTCGCCGGACTGGCTGCCCGCCGCGTATCGGCTCACTCCGTCAATGTTGAAAATCTGGCGCACGAACGAGGCTTCCCTGAACCCGAGCGCGGCGCCGCAGCCATAGGCGCAATAGGACAGCGCGAGATTGGTCATGTGCAGGTGGTTGGTGCGAAACTCGAACTCGCTCTTGCTCGGCGTCATGTCGAAGCTTGAGAGGCCGTAGGCCGTCAAGCGATCGATGGCGAGTTCCGGATCGCTGGTTCGCAAGACGGGAAAGTTGCCCAGCAGGGCAGAGCGGGACGGCATGAGATGATGCTCACAATCTGATTCGAGGCAATTCAATCTTATGAGCCTCCCAAGACTGAAAAGCCAACCAACTGAAGATTGGGCCGCAGGATCGATGCTACGCGCGTACCCTGCTCGTCGCTCAAATAGCGACGATGTCGATCAAATCACGCCTGCTTTCAGCGGGGCCGTCGGCGTAAATGCATCCGCGAGGTCTTGGCACAATCTGCGCTGACTGACATTCGCTGGCCTAATCGCGCGCTAACCGCGTGGGGCTATCTTTGCCATCGACCGCTCGTCGCCGGGCCAGGTCTGTCCTCGGTGCAAAGGTGAGATGGTGCTCAACGTCGTAAACTTCCCCGAGCGGACATCGTGCCGTCGCAAGAGCGCAACGCGGTCTCCGCAGGAACGCGCCGTGGCTGATATCTCCGGTCTGGTTTCCCGTTTCAGGGGACTGGAATCGAAAGCCAAGAGAGAACTCCGCGAAGCGATTTTCCTGCTCGATCTCACCGCCTCGCGCGTGCATCAGCTGATCAAGACAATAGGTGACCCCGCGCTGAAGAAGCCGTTCGAGGACGATCTCGGGCTGATCGAGGAATTACTCCAGATCGCCCGTGAAAAGACGATGCGACTCTGAAAGCTGCGCCGCGCGGCTCGTTGCGGAATATTCATTGATTCAAAACGGTCTCTTTAAGGAACAAAAACATGCGCACCAATCTTCCAGTCACCGATGTCGAGTATCCGATCACGGACGAGACCCTTATCGTCTCCAAGACCGACACCAAAGGCAGGCTGAGCTATTTCAACGCCCAGTTTGTCCAGGCGTCGGGCTTTGCCGAAGCCGAGCTGATGGGCCAGCCGCACAACATCATCCGCCATCCCGATATGCCGCCGGAGGCCTTCGCTGACCTCTGGGCGACGCTCAAGGCGGGCAAGCCCTGGGCCGGCGCGGTGAAGAACCGCCGCAAGAACGGCGACTTCTACTGGGTGCTCGCCAGCGCAACCCCGATCTGGGAAAGCGGCCAGGTCACCGGATACATGTCGATCCGCTCCAGGCTCCCGGCCGATCAGCGCGAGGAAGCCGAACACGTCTACGGCCTGCTCCGCGCCAACAAGGCGCAGGCCTACAGGGTCGAGGCGGGCATGATCCGCAAGCGGTCGCTCTCCGATGCCTTCGCCGTCTTCACGCGCAGCCTGAAGGCCCGCCTGGCAACCCTGATTGCGGTGCAAGCCGTCTTCATGGTGATCATGGCCTTCAATGCCGAGTTCGGTTACGTCCAACATCAATCCGTCGTCGCCAGCGGCGTCACGGTCGGTATCCTGCTTCTTGGCCTGCTGCTCGGCGGATTGCTGGGCCTTCAGACCATCCGCGCGATCGGCCGCCCGCTCGCCCATCTCAATGACCTGATGTCGGTGATCGCGCAGGGCAGATTCAACAGCCGCGTCACCGTCGAACGCGACGACGAGATCGGCATCGCGCTGCGCGGCCTCCAGGCGCTGCAGGCCAAACTCGGCTTCGACCGGGAATCCCAGAAGGATATGGAGGCGCGCGTCGCCATCCAGCGCAAGGCGGATATGAACCGGCTCGCCAGCGATTTCGAGGCCGCGGTCGGCGACATCATCGAAACCGTCGCGTCGGCATCGACCGAACTCGAGGCAGCCGCCGGCACGCTGACGCACACCGCCGATTCCACCCAGCAGCTTTCGATCGCGGTCGCCGCGGCTTCCGAACAGGCGTCCGCCAATGTGCAATCGGTTGCTTCGGCCACCGAGGAAATGGCGTCATCGGTCAGTGAAATCGGCCGTCAGATCGAGACCTCGGCCAAGATCTCGCAGGCCGCCGTGCTGCAGGCCCAGCAGACCGACGCGCGCATCAACAAGCTGACGGTCGCGGCCACGAGGATCGGCGACGTCGTCGAGCTCATCAACAGCATCGCGTCGCAAACCAACCTTCTGGCGCTGAACGCCACCATCGAGGCCGCGCGCGCCGGCGACGCCGGGCGAGGCTTTGCGGTGGTGGCTTCCGAAGTAAAGGCGCTGGCCGCGCAGACAGCGCAGGCGACGAGCGAGATCGGCAGCCAGATTGCCGAGATTCAGACTGCCACCGGCGACTCCGTCAACGCGATCAGGGAGATTGGCGCGACAATCGACAACATCTCGCAAGTCACCGCGGCGATCGCGGCGGCGATCGAGCAGCAGGGGGCTGCGACCAACGAAATCGCCCGCAACGTACAGCAGGCCGCGGAGGGAACGTGCCAGACCGCGTCCAACATTACCGAAGTCAACAAGGGCGCCGCCGAGACCGGTTCGGCTTCCGCTCAGGTCTTGTCCTCGGCCCAATCGCTGTCGAGCGAGAGTAACCGCCTCAAGCTGGAGGTGGACAAGTTCCTCGCCACGGTGCGGGCGGCCTAGGGAGCGTCTAAAGCGTTTTCGAGCGAAGCATGCCCCCCGACTTGATCCGGGGGTGCCAGTTCGCATAGCCATCAAGTTTACGCAGATTGCGTAGCCTTATCTGCGGAAGAAAACGCGTCAAACCAAAAGAATAGAGCGTCGGTTCTGATTCAATCAGAACCGATCTTGCTCTAGTGTCCGGAATCCGAAGTTCGCATCCCCTTCGCGGCGACCTCTTAGCGAACTTCGGATTCGAAAGGACACTAGAAACTTATGATTCTAGTGTGGTTTTGGTTCAGAAGTTCTCTTGACGAACT
>JBKQRS010000134.1:0-8588 GCA_052143915.1 Bradyrhizobium sp. | reverse complement strand
GGACGCGCCTGTTATCCCACCCCGCGAACTTGGCGGCGGAGCCCTACCGCGCGAGCGGTTTAGTCCCTTGACCCCAACCGGACATCGAGGGGTTTACGTTCGCGCCCTTCCAGAACATAGATGGCGGGTGGTACGATGCTGCGTCCCGACCGGGGGACGGCGTTAGATGATAGATTCCAACATTTTCCGCGATCAGATGACGATCCGGCGGCTCCACCTCGCAGCTGGTCTCACCATGCTCTCCTATCTCACGCTGCACCTTAGCATGCACGCGCTCGGCAATGTCTCGTTCGAGGCAATGCAATGGGGTACTCGAATTCATGATTTCGTCTGGCACAGTGTGCCGGGGACCATCGTTCTCTACGGCGCGTTCGCCATTCATTTTACTCTCGCGTTCTATGCCCTGTATGCGCGCCGAAGCTTCCGTATGGGTGCCGGCGAATTAGTACGGCTTGTTTTCGGTTTCTCCATTCTACCCCTCTTGTTGCATCACTTTGCGGCCGTGCGGTATGTATATTCAGCGTTCGATGTGACGCGCCGTTACGACGTAGTGCTCACCGTCTATTTTTCCTTTGTTCCGTTCTGGGGGTGGCGGCAAGTCACCGTGCTCCTGGTCGCTTGGACGCATGGCTGCCTCGGCGTGCATTACTGGCTACGTGCGCGATCCAAGTATCATAAGTTTGCTCCGGTATTGCTTACATCCGCCACACTCCTGCCAGTGCTCGCTTTGCTCGGAATTTGGCAGGGCACGCGCCAAGTTCTCGCACAGTGGCAACTGCACCCCGAATGGCTTCAGATGGCCGTGCGCGACGGTCATGTGCGCGATCCAAGCGTAGTCGGGCCGAGTTGGAATCTCGAGGTCCAGCTTTACTGGATTTATGTTGTGCTCCTGGCGCTCGTCTTCGTCGCGTGGGCGGCGCGCTGGCTGGTTGAACGCCGCCGTGGCCTGATTAACATCGCGTATCCTGGCGGCCGTGTCGTTCGCGTGCCAGTGGGCTATACCGTGCTCGATGCCAGCCGCCGCGCCAGGATTCCGCACGCTGCAATTTGCGGCGGACGAGGTCGCTGCACGACGTGCCGCATCCGCGTGCTGCGGGGGGTCGATACGTTGCCGCCGCCTAGCGCTTCCGAGCAAGCGTTGTTGGATCGCTTGCATGCTGGTCCGAGTGTACGTCTGGCGTGTCAACTGCATCCCCGCAGTGATACCGCGGTGCTTCCGCTGCTGCCGCCAGACATCGGCGCAAGCGAGACGGGTCGACGTGACTATTTCAAGGCTTCGGACATTGAACGTTTCGTCGCGATCATGTTTGTGGACATCCGCAGGTCAACGGCCTTGGTCGAGAAGCGGCTCCCTTATGACGTGGTGTTCCTGCTGAACCACTTCTTCGATGCCGTGGCAGGCGCGGTAGTCGATACCGGCGGCATGCCCAACCAATTCGTCGGCGACGGAATGATGGCGATCTTCGGCATACACGCCGGGCCACGTGAGGCTTGCTCCCAAGCGTTGGTTGCGGCGCAACTTATTCATAGCCGTCTCGCCGACATGAATCGAACATTGGCTGACGAGTTGCCGGAGCCAATTGCAATCGGCGTCGGGCTCCATGCCGGCAACGTGATCCTGGGCGAGCTTGGCTACCGGGATCGCTTCCTCCTGACAGCAATCGGCGATCCGGTACATGTCGCGGCGCGCCTCCAGGAGCTGACCAAAGATTATGGCTGTCAACTCGTTGTGTCCGACATCGTCGCCGCCACTGCCGGCGTCGAAATGAGCGGGTTTCCTGTGCGCGAGGTAAACGTGCGCGGCCGCGCGGAACCGCTGGCCGTGCGAATCGTCAGCGCTATGAATGAACTGGTCGCATGAAATTGCCGTCTGGAAATCAGCCAATCTTGTTGCAATGCGATGGCAGGCTGCTGCCCATGATCAAGAACATGGCGGGGTATGCTCTGGCAGTGGCGTGATAAGCGCTGCCGATATTGAGAAAATGGTTTCCACCATTGAGCAGGCTGTATCGGACCGAAGCTACTTGGCTCTCGCGCCACAGTTTGTCGTGACCGCGACCCGCTGATTGGAGGTAGCGTCGCCTCTTGGCACATAACGCCAGTTAGTGCGGCGCACCGATATGTCCGAAGTTCGGTGTAGACCGGAAGTGACCGGCAGAAGCTCAAAAGGGCGCCCCATTGCGGACATCAGCCCTCGGGTACACCGGCGAAACGCAGGCCTTTGTACACTCGCTCCCGCCCGCAACAATCATGCGGCAGTCTTCCTCGCATCGATGATTTCCGCTGTCGCGCTGCCCTCCACACTTTGGGCATAGGCCTTGGCGACTTCGTCAGCAGGCATACCGGAGGAAGACTCCATATTCAGCGCTACAAGCGTCTCCTTTACCCAGGGCGGGCTGACGACGTTCACCCGAACCTTAGCGCTTTGGAGTTCGAGCGCTGCAGCGCGGCCGAAGCCTTCTAATCCGGCATTGACCAGGCTTATGGCGGCGGAACCCGGTATGGGTTGTTGCGCCAGAATGCCACTGGTGAGCGTGATCGAGCCCCCAGGCAGAATATGCTGGGCGCCGGCCCGGACGACGTTGACCTGTCCCATGAGCTTGTCGTGGAGTGATTTCTCGAAATCGGAGTCTGTGAGTGCCGTAAGGGGTTTGAATATCGCGCTTCCCGCCGCGCTTACGATTGCATCGACCTTGCCGATCGCGCCGAGAGCTGTCTCGATCGAAGCCTTATTGGTGATGTCGGCGCGGTAATCGCCGCTTGAGCGCGAGACCGCGATAACCTGATGCCTTTGCCTTAACAGCTTGACTACTGCGCCTCCGATCGTTCCGGTCGCCCCGATGACAACGATTTTCATAGGTTCCTCCATTGACTGGTTACTTCGGGCGATAGGGACGCCCGCCAGACCCGATGGCGCACAATTTCGTCCGGCATCGCCACCCTATAACGTTGGCCGATGCCCTCGCAAATCATCCTAAGGTACCTTGCGGGACCGCGACGCCAACTACGCCGGACCTGGGATCGCCCGCGATTAAGCAGATAATTCATGGCGATGCGGACCAAGCTTTAATCAACACTTCATTGCCGAGAGGCAAAACCTCATCATTAG
This sequence comes from Bradyrhizobium sp., assembly GCA_052143915.1. Lineage (GTDB taxonomy): Bacteria > Pseudomonadota > Alphaproteobacteria > Rhizobiales > Xanthobacteraceae > Bradyrhizobium. The sequence goes on along the minus strand of JBKQRS010000134.1, from coordinate 5,479 downwards.
CATGAGGCGATTCGCACGGCTAACGAATGCCTTCAGCAAGAGGTTTGAGAACCACTGCCACGCCCTTGCGCTGTATTTTGCTTTTTACAATTTCTGCCGTGGAAACATGACGGGCGTCGCGGGCTGATCGATGCAAGGGAGGCTCAAACGCCTATGGTTCACGGACCCTACAAGAAAAAGATTATCAAAATTTCAAACTAAGACACCTCGGTTCGAATCCCTTTTGCTCCGCCAAACCCCTCCAGAGCGCGACGAAGGATCCGGTTGCCGCCGCGAGCCCCATGCTTCGGGCTGCCGTCACGCTTCCGCGCGACGCTTGATACCTCTCAGCATCCGGGCTTGCATAATGTAATGGCCGAAGCTGGCGGCGACCAGCATCAGCGGCCTCGGAGTGCGCGCCAATATTTCGTAGATACGCTCGATGAGAATGAGGCGGCCGGGCGGGCGGGAGCGCTCCTGGATCGAACCGGGCCAACGGTGCGAAATCCGCCCGCGCACGATGAGGCGGGTACGTCCGTGGTCCAGCGGCTCCAGCAAGAATTCCCAACTCACCTGGTTGCCACCGTTCGCCTCGGGCACGGTCAGGACCAGATCGTGCGGTGGTCTGGCCGACGCCACGCGGAATACGTCAGTCATGCCGGGGGTTGCGGGCAGGACGTCACCCGGAGCGATATGCTGGTACGCGGGCAGGATGGCGTTTGCGCTGGGATGACCGCCATTGTCGATCCAATCGTAGCTGTACCAACCGGCGCGGCCGGCGCCCATCTGTGCTAGCCAGGGCCACACGCGCTCGGGCGAAGCATTGATCGTTATCGCATGGGTGACGACGCCCATCGGCCCCGGTACGAGGGGATCGGCAGGCATGGCGCGCTGCTTCTCTTCATGTGACGCCAGGCAGGCGGTGAAGATCATCGCGAACCTTCAGACTTCCAACGACCAGGACTCAATCCTGCCACGCCAATAGATGAATTCGGCACCATCGATGATCCAACCGACCTCCGCCCGGGTCGGGATGCGCCGTCCAGCGATCATCTCGTAGTCACCGCCGCGGCCAAACCAAGGACAGTCCGTCACCCCGCGACCAACCTGGCGCGGTCGATCGGTCGCCTCCATGCCGATCATGTCTTCGGTCTCGTTGAGGAGCAGGCGGACCTCGCACCGCCGGGCGCCATCGCCGGTTGCGACCGCCAGCGTGCGCGCGTTGATGACCCGCCAGTCGAGCGCCTTATTGAACAATATGGCCTCCGGATTCCACATCAGCTCACCGAGGTAGCGCATCGCTTCGCCACGGAACATGGCCTCGCCGCCAGTCATGCTCACCACGGGGAAGACGTCAAGCAAGCGCCCCTGGAGTCCTCCTTCGCCGCCGACCAAGTAATCGATGATCTGCATCGATACGCCAGCCAACCGAAACCGCGCCCTCCAGAGAAAGCCGACCTCTGCGACGGCGATGATTTGCTGCGCGGTGAAAGCCAAGGGCTTCGAGTGGGGCTTCAGCCACATCTCCCCGCTCTGAGTCAGGCGGACAAGCCGACTGCACTCGCCCTTAGGCACGCCGAGCTTACGCGCCAAGGCTAACACCTCAGGCGGCAGGTCGTTGCGCTCCTCGAGCGCCGTCGGGGCTTGTTCCAGCGACTGCTTCAACGTCTCGATGCGTTCGTGGAAGGCGCGGCGTGCGACTGCCGCCACTACTGCCACCGCGACCAAAGCCACGCCGCCAAGACCGAGCGTTATACCGTCGAGCAAACCCAAGCCTGTGATCCCGGCGAGATTGAGGGTTGCCGTTTGAGCGGAGCAGCCACAAACCGCTGTGATCGGAGGCCACAAAGGTCGGCAAGATCCGCGCAATGTGCGCACTTCGCGTCGTTCGGTCAATTCGAATGACGACCGTAGCCACCGTATTCTCGGTTCGAATCCCTTTCGCTCCGCCAGCTTGCCCAGGTCCGCGTGGTCTCCATGGTGACTTGCCGGCAATTGAGCTCCCGACCCGAACCCCCGACTGTGCGGTTCGATCCGACCACTCTTTCAAGGCGTCCCCGTATTCCGACAAAGGAAAATTCCATAGTGATCTCAATGCTGCTCGAAACGTGAACATGTCGGAATGCGCATTGAACTGCCAAATGCTGCGGGCGACTCTTAATCATCGGGTCCCAGGTTCGAGCCCTGGTGCGCCCACCAAGCTTTTCAAGAACTTGGTATGCTGATCGACGCGGAAATCAGCCGCGTTTTACAGTTCTGTTCTTTTTTCGAGCTTGAACACCGCGGCTTCCGCGAGCTGAACGCCGCGGTCGAAGTAGTGAGCATCAAGGATCGTTTCGACGTCCTTGAGGCTGTGGCCGGTGTGCAGCAATTTGCGGTATCCTCGCTTGGATGAGAGGGGCTACCAACCCTCTCAGATCGCGAAACGTCAGGCCGCTCACGCGGGCATGCGCGCGAGCCTCAAAGGCGGCGGTTGGCGAGAGCCGTGAGTGGGAGGTCACCGAATTCACCGAGGCCGCCTCAAACGTGCTGTTTCGGCGCGATCGGCCTCGTTACCGATGCTGGCAATTGCGGGCTAATCATATTGCTCCCGTGAGTATCAAGACCGAAAATTTACAACTAAGGCTTTGATATGCCAATGTAATACGCGCAGCCGAATTCCGAACAGGAAGGTGCCCGATCATGCGTATAGTTCTGGTGGGGACAGGATACGTGGGGTTAGTCTCAGGCGCCTGCTTCGCCGATTTCGGACATCAGGTCACTTGTGTGGACAAGGATGACGCAATTATTTCGTCGCTGACAGGTGGCGAAATTCCGATTTTTGAACCCGATCTTGAGCGCCTTGTCCAAAGCAATGCTCGTGCGGGCAGGCTTGTTTTCACGACGGACCTTGCCGGTCCCGTAGCCGATGCTGAGGCCATTTTCATTGCGGTAGGCACACCCTCGCGCCGCGGCGATGGTCACGCAGATCTTAGCCATGTCTACGCGGCGTCTCACGAGATTGCCAAGGCGGTCAGGGGTTTCGCAGTTGTGGTGACAAAATCGACTGTGCCTGTGGGTACTGGCGACGAGGTGGAACGGATATTCATGCAGGTGAATCCGTCGGCCAACGTCTCCGTGGTTTCAAACCCCGAATTTCTCCGCGAAGGTGCGGCGGTGCGTGATTTCAAGCACCCGGACCGTATTGTTGTGGGAACGGCTGACGAGCGCGCTCGCAAGGTAATGGGCGAGATCTACAGGCCTCTTTATCTCAATCAGGCGCCCATCCTGTACACCAGCCGCCGCTCCGCCGAGCTCATCAAATATGCGGCTAACGCGTTTCTGGCCACCAAGATCACATTTATCAATGAAATTGCCGATCTAGCGGAAAAGGTGGGCGCTAACGTTCAAGAAATTGCGCGCGGAATTGGCATGGATAATCGCATCGGATCAAAGTTTCTCCATGCGGGCCCTGGTTTCGGCGGCTCTTGCTTGCCGAAGGATACGCGCGCGCTGATCAAGACCGCCCAGGATTTTGACGCTCCTCTCAGAATCCTGGAGGTGGTCAGCTCCGTCAACGACACCCGCAAGCGAGCGATGGCGCGAAAGGTCGCGGCGCCATTCGGCGGAAATCTGCGCAGCAAGACCATCGCTGTGCTTGGTTTGACGTTCAAGCCGAACACCGACGATATGCGCGAGGCCCCCTCAATCTCCTTGATCACTGCGCTGCAGGATATGGGTGCGACCGTCCGGGCGTTTGATCCGGTTGGCATGGAACTGGCCCGCATCGAAATGCCGGATATTCAATACTCCCGGGATCCGTATGAATGCGCTGACGGTGCCGATGCTTTGGTCATCGTAACTGAATGGGAGCAGTTTCGAGCCCTTGATTTCGATCGACTGAAGCGCGAGATGGCGTGTCTGGTCGTCATCGATCTTCGCAATGTCTATGATCCCAATGAACCGAAAAAGCGCGGGTTTCTGTATCAAAGTATCGGGCGCGCCAGCTAAGGGCGTGGTCCCAAGGATCGCCTGAATCTCAATCCGAGCATCCCGAGCACACCCGGCAACAATCGCAAATGCCTGGCGATGAAGATTGCCATCGTTACGTTCCAGACAATGAGCGCGATGGCTGTCGCGATCGCTGCGCCTGTCAGCCCTAGAATGCTTATGAAGAAAATGCTGGCGACGACGTTTACGGCCGCGCTCAGGATCAGCAAGACGGCAGCGCCGCGCTCGTGTTCGGTCATCGTCATCACGTATAGCTGTGAACCGTAACTTGCCGCGATCACCTGGCCGACGAGAAGAATGCGTAAGGCGGGGACGCCGTCGGCAAAGTCTTTGCCGAACCAGGTGAGGATGGGTTCCGCCAGCACAGCCAGCACGAGCGCGATGCACGCCGCCGCGGATAGTGTCCATGACGCGGATTTTGTCACGAGAGCCTGCAGCGTCACTCGATCATTCCGCGTGAACAGGCTCGAGATGGTAGGCGCGAACAAAGTGTTGATCGCGGTGCGCGGCAACATTGCCAGGAAGGAAATATTGAAAACGAGGCTGTAGATTCCGGCCTCCCTCGTTTCTCCGAGCCAACCCAGCAGCACGACACCGGTTCGATTGAGGAGGGCCTCGGCGGCTGAGATGATCACAAGCGGCACTGCGGTGTGGCGCCAGGTCGCTGCGGCATATTCGGGAGGTGTATTCGTGAAGACGCCGGGGCGAAATCTGCGCATCGACAGACTGGCGAGCCCGAGCGCCACGATCGAACCGACCAGCGTCGCCATCATGACCCGCGGGGCGTCGGTGTGCCACCCTAGCCCCAGGCTGGTCAGCACGACAAGGACCAGCAACAGGCCGTCCCGCACTATCTTGTCCGGCACCAGTGCCAGCACCACGCCGCCGAACGCGCGGACAATCGAACAGCGTATCCACAACAGTGCCCAAGCCGGTACAAGAACGAATCCAATGAGGAACGTATTCCTGAGCTCCGGAGTAAATTGCCGGGACCAGATCAAGATGGTCGAAGTCCCCGCCAATATCACAAGAGCGCCAACGGCGAGCGCTCGTCGCTCTGCATACTGGATTACGCCTCGCGCGAGGCTCCATGCTCCCTTGGTCTGGTAGGCGGGCAGAAAGCGCAGCAGCGCCACGTCGAAGCCGAGAGCGGAGAAATAGGCAAGGATCGTCATCCAGGCGACGACGTAGGCGTAGATGCCATAGGTGTCGGCGCCGACAAGTCGAGCGATCAAGAGTTGCGAGCAGGCGGTCACGCCGGAACTAACAACAAAGATCGCGAACGCGGTGACACCACCGAAAGCGACTCGCTTGATCCGCGCGCTGCCAAGGTCCTGGTCAACAACTTCACTGGTCATACATTTCAGCGCCCTCTGCAGGGTGCCTCCTGGACGGGACCGTCTGGATCGAAGGTTACGAGGCCGTACGGCGTTCGAGAGTCTCATCAACGCAAATTGAATCGAAGCGAGCCTGATTTCGTTGAGCCGCCCCGCGCTGTTCCATGCTGAAC
>JBKQRS010000133.1:0-3800 GCA_052143915.1 Bradyrhizobium sp. | reverse complement strand
GAAATGGATGCCACGACCGCGACGCCGCCAAGCAAGGCTCGCGTCCCTGAACTTGACGGCTTGCGCGGGATCGCCATCTCCCTGGTGCTGATCTTTCATTACTTTTTCTTCTCTCCAGCGCCGGATCATCACCCGACGGAATGGATCAGGCGCGCGTACGCTTTCCCGGAGCGCTTCGCGACGCTCGGCTGGAGCGGCGTCGATCTCTTCTTCGTGCTCTCCGGATTTTTGATTGGCGGCATTCTCCTCGACGCGCGAGGCTCGCCGGACTATTTCAAAACATTTTACGCCCGCCGTGTATTTCGCATTCTCCCGATCTATTACGCGTGGATTGCCGCCTACATCCTTGCAATGGCGCTGGCCGGACGCTTCCTCGAAACACGCCTTCCGGGCGGGGCCGCCTGGGAAACATGGTCCAGCATGGCGGCGCAGATCCTCTTCCTGCAAAACTTCCGAACGCTTGCTTATTCTTCCGCGATTGGCGCGACCTGGTTTCAGCCGACATGGTCTCTCGCTATCGAGGAGCAGTTCTATCTCATCGCGCCGGCGGTAGTCCGATTCTTGACCAGGCGCCGCCTCTATCTGTTTTTGGGCTTTGTGATCCTGTCGGCGCCATTGCTTCGCTTGTATCTTCACTACCGTTTGCCGATTTACAAGCCGGGCGTGCTGAGTTTCGCTTATATGCTCATGCCATGTCGCGCTGACGCGCTGGCCCTCGGGATTCTGGCGGCTTTGCTCTGGCGTAACCGCAGCTTCCGCGACTGGCTCGGCGAGCACGGCCGCATGCTGTCTGTTGCGGCGGCCGTCTTCTTTGTGGGGGTAGCGGCACTGGGCGAATGGGCCCCCGATTGCAGTTCGCTGGCGGAGCAGTCGGCGGGCTACACCTGGCTCGCGATCTTCTACGCTCTGGTCCTTTTGCTGGTGCTCTCGAAGCCCCGAGGATGGCTGGCGGGCTTTACACGAATCGGATGGCTGCGCGAATTGGGCAAGGTCTCTTACTGTATGTACCTGATTCATTTGGCGGTCGGATCATTTTGCGGGATGCTCTTCGGGATTCTGCGGAGAACTGGCTCGGGGCGATCGCTCGCCTCGAACTGCGTAGCCATAGTCCTCACCTACGCCATCGCGCGCGTCTCATGGGCGTGTTTTGAGAATCCCCTCCTCCAAAAAGGCCACAAGTACAAATACTGATTTGATGTGGGGTTGCGGGTGCCCCGTCCTTGACGCTTTTCAAGGGCGGGGATTTTGGTCCGATCGTCTACGCCATAACGAGGATTTCTACAGAGCCGCCCATCACCTTGGGTGCGCCCACGAAAAGCAGATCGCGTCCGGCAAATCTTGTACACTTGCATCGTTGAACCGGGAGCAGGCAGGAAACGGATCCCACGACAGGTGCAGCGACCACCATGACGTCCACGACCGCGACGCCCCCAAGCAAGTCTCTCGCCCGGGAAGCGTTGAAACGAAAGTTGCGCGCCTTCTGGAATGCTCACACCGTTTACTGGGAAATGATCGCACATGGTTCGGGGCAAGAAGAAGCGATTCACTACCGCCAGCGCGCCGCATCCTTCGTTCCGGCCGGCAGCCGCGTCCTCGACGTCGCGTGCGGCAGCGGCGCCAATATTCCCTGGCTGCGCGAGGGCCGGGAGTACTTCGGAGTGGACATTTCGTCCACGGGCCTGCGGCGAGCGGAGAACGCGGGAGTTCCTCTGGCCTGCGCCGATGCTGATGCCCTGCCATTTGCGGACGGCACGTTTGACGCCGTCATAGCCACCAATGTGCTCGAACACTCCACCGACCCAGTCCGCACCCTCGGCGAGATGCGCCGAGTGGTGAGGCCGGGCGGGCGGGTAGTCCTCTTGGGGCCCGCATGGGATTTTCCTTTCTGGTTTCCAAACTCTGTGCGCAGCAAGGCGGCCGGCCGGCGCTGGCGGTTGCGTTACGCGCTGTCCCGATTTGGGCGGCAATTCTGGGCTGTCTTGTTCGGACAATTGCCCTTCGAAATCGTCGAAGACCCCGACGCGTTTCACGCCGAATTTGTCTACGACGCCGACGCCGTCTACATCGTCTGGACGTACGAAGTTATCCGGCTGATGGAGCGATGGAACAGTTGTCTGATTCACTGGGAGACAGATGATCCCTTGCTCGGAAACAATCGCTTCGTGCGCGGGCTGAAAGCGCTGCTTATGCGCACCCCGTGGTATCGGAGGGCGGGCAGCACGGTCCTGCTGGTGTTCGAGCGATGAATCCTCTATCCCTATGCCACGCCCATGATCTCTGCAGCTTCACGGCGGCGGCGACGGCTCAATCCCTTATCAATGGCCTGAGTGTCGGAAACATCGCGGAGGAAATTGCCACGAAGTTCGCAAAACCAAAAAACTCCCCGTACCGCTCATAGTCAAACGGGTGCAGCCCGGTCGATCGCAGCAAGTACACCTCATATCCTAAGTTCTTCAGAAAGCTTATGGCTGCGCTCAAGGTACTGCCTGCATACGCCCATGGACGGTTGTATTCGAATTGGATCATTCCGATTCTTCCTTCACTCAGCAGCCGCTTTGCGCCACGCAGCACATGGAAATCGTGACCCTCGGCGTCAATCTTCAGCATATCGACGTATCCGAAATCGGCCTCGGTCGCTTCCTGGTCAACGGTAGTCAGCCGCACCTTGTGGGCGCGAGCGTCGGGCCTGGCCGCTGAGCGTTGCAGAGACGACGTTTGTCCCCCTCGTGGCTCTTCGTAGAATTCGATCTCGCCCGAAGAATCGGACGCGGCGGCGCAGATGATCCGGATGCCCGCGCGGCCCTCGAATCGCTCCTGCAACTTCGCGATCGCGCTCGAAGACGCCTCAATCAGCAGTCCGCGCTTGTCTTGTCCGCCGGCGCGCAAGAATAGTTCTGCCCAGTCCCCCACATTCGCTCCCACGTCAATGAACGTGCTCGCGCCCGGAGCGATCAAGTCAATGACCCGTTTTTCACCGTTGAGCTCCGCATGACCGGTCTCGCCGAGGTGGAATTGGATCACCATGTCACACTGATTCCGAAGCTTCACGGCGGCGGCGACGGCCCATTGCTGGCGGCTCAGCGCCTTTTGAAGCCTCCCCATGGCTGAGCGCATTCCCATAGATGCCCGAGTTCTCCCCCGCTAGAGTTTACAACGGCCCGGCCGAAAGAACCGCGCCGGATGCCCGGCCTTCCGCCCGCGAAGGGTCGGATGGCCCCGAACCCGACGCACCTCGGTCCTCGACCCGAGCCTTTTTTTCGAATAGTTAACTCACCGAATACTATTGACATCCGCCCACTTTTGTGCTACAAGATGGTGTGGACTCGCAACAACATTTCGAATCTCGCATCCACATCCTTAGAAGGACGCGAGTCCCGAGCGAGCCCCGAGCGCCAGCCGAGGGACGAGTCGAGGGATCTCTCTGCCTCCCGCCGCGCGGCACCGGACTCATCGCACTTCGCGCAGATGTGCACAAAAACGCCCCTCCAACCCCTTTGTTTTCACAATCATGCAAAAGAGTGCGTAACTCGTTGAAAATACGCAACTTTAACACCATTTGTTTTCACACTCATGCGCACTCTTTCGCTGTAAGTCCTTTGTTTGCCACACATACGCAAAACGTACCGGGGGTGTATGTACCCTCTATGCTGCATTCGCGCTTCCCCGACCCGCTGGTGGATTCAACTCCTTTGCTGTCTTCCACTTCCGCACTCTCTTGCGATTCGCAAATGCAATCCGTCCAACCCCTTTGTTTTCAATCAACTCTGCGCTCTTTTGCACTCTTCTCCTGTAAGTCCTTT
>JBKQRS010000132.1:0-3623 GCA_052143915.1 Bradyrhizobium sp. | reverse complement strand
ATTGATCGCGCGTCGTCTTCATAACCCTGTTGGGAAAGAATCTTGCCGAGATGTCTCCACGGTTGCGGTCGCAAGCGTTCAAAGATGTCCTCTCGTGACTGGCCGTGGAGCCAGTCGTGTCGCGCCTCGGCTACCGGCCCGGTTTCGCCGGCCGGAAGACCATCGGGATTATCGAGATGTTCATATTCGAAGCCGTCGAGAATAAGATGATCCGCGTCACGACCTCTGCGGTCACACGGGCGGCCGTCGCAGCTGCGGCGAGCGCGATCCATCTTTGGCGGCCACGCGGCCTTGAAGTCCGTGAAGGTTCCTACTTGAGCCCGCGAAAGGTCAATGATGCCTCGCGGGCGAGTTTCCTCGGTGTCGGGCATCACCAAATGGCCGATCTTTGCTTCGCTCAGATCGAGCGCATGGCACGTCCATTCAGAGCTATCGGGATTTTCGGCGGTGGCCGGCACAGGCGGCAGCGGATCTTCACTTCTGCGGCGGGCCAGCGTGGTGCTGGTAATCACGCTGCCGGTCAGTCTCAACTGACCCTTTATGTCGGCACCCCCCAAGCGAACTCCTCCGTCGACTTTGGCTCCCTGTTCGATGAATACCGAGCCTTTGACAACAAGACTTCGCGCGGCGATAGCCAGATGATATCCTGCTCGGAGTTGCACGCCTTTGAGATCCAGGTCGCGCGCAATGTGCGCGTGGGTAAGATTGATCATCCCATGGACCCGGGTCGGCTGGATGGTTTGCCCAACATGCAAGGGACGCATGAACCAAGCCGCGATATCGGCTGAGAACGCGGTTATCGCGGCGCCCTCCGGACAGTTGAAGGTCGAGCCCTCAACCGCGAAATCGCCTTTGATCTTCGCGCCGCTGATGTCGCAGATCCCGGTCACGGATGCACCGTCAAGGCTAAAGCCCGCACAATTGCAGTTCTGTGCGCCGATCGCCTCACGACCGGCATTTTCAAACGTCGCGTTGTTGGCGGCGAATTGGCCAGTGATTCTTGCGTAGGTAATTGTACAGCCGCCGCTTATCGTCGCCTCGTTGAGCAGCAGGTCTCCGTCAACACACATTTTATCTGCATAGAACGACGCCTGCTCCTCTGTCTCTGACGCCGCCTGCGAGACGCCAATGCGGCTACCCGAAAGATCGATCGTTCGTGTCCGGGAATTCTTCAAGTCTATTCCGCCGGGAATTTGAGCCTTGCGCAACGCCAGCGGCTGCTTCACTTCGCGGTTCGAGAGGCTGAGTTTGCCGGCAATAATGCAGCCTTCAGCGCGGACGCCCTCGGGAGACACCGGCCAATCCGGCTGACCGCCACAGCATAATATCTGGATGACTTCGCCGCGGATGGCCCGATCTTCGGTATCTTCGAATTTTGCGATCTTGCCGGAGGCCGCAGCCTCCTTCAGACGAATTTCGGCTTCGCCAAGTTGGAGGGTCATGACTGCCTCGCAATGCTTCACCCCTCATTCGGAATGATACAATCCTAGCGTGTAAATTGAGGTAGTTCAAGTTCAGAATGCGGCAACCGCGACGCTTCCGAAGCCAACCGCCCTAGGGCTCATTTCGGGCGTTTGATCAGTTGGTCTGTTTTGATACGTTGCTGTTTCGGAATCACGAATTTCAATCCGGACCAGATCTCGTCGATCGCGCAGACCTTGATATCGACAAGGCCAAGCGGCAACGCGGTTTCGCGCACGACGACATCGGTCAGGTCGGTCGCAACGCCGCTAGCCTTCTTTGGCCAGGACACCCAGATCATGCCATCGGGCACGATCGCGGCGCGGTAGCCGGCCAGCTTGCCGGCGAGGCCCGCCGCTTCCGTTGCAAACACATGCACCATGTCGACCGGCGCCTTCAGCCGAGCCGCGATCTTCACATCATCAGGCAGCTCGCCAACGATGCCGCCATAGGCGGAAGGTGCGCCGTCGACAAAAATACAAAAGCCCGGCTGGATGCCGAGCTTTTGCGCTAGAGGTTTTCCCGAATAACCAGCCATCGACGCCGAAGCATCAGGCCTGCGGCTGCGGCTCCAGACCGGGATCCGGATCGGGGCGCGGACGCGGCTTGCCGGCCGGCGGCACCGCCGAGGTGCGCGGCGTGGCTGGCTCCAGCACCGACTCGCGGTTGGGCTTCTTGCCCTTCAGCAAGTCCTGAATCTCGTCGCCGCTCAGGGTCTCGAATTCGAGCAGGCCCTTTGCCAGGGTCTCAAGGTCGGCGCGCTTTTCGGTCAGGATCTTGGTCGCCTGGTTGTAACCTTCCTCGACCAGGCGCCTGATCTCGCTATCGATCTTCTGCACAGTCGCCTCGGAGGCATTCTGCGTGCGCGACACCGACATGCCCAGGAACACCTCGTCCTGGTTCTCGCCATAGGACACGGTGCCGAGCTCTTCGGAGAGGCCCCAGCGCGTCACCATCATGCGCGCCAGGCGCGTCGCCTGCTCGATGTCGGAGGCCGCACCGGAAGTCACCTTTTCGCGGCCGAACACCAGTTCCTCGGCGACCCGGCCGCCCATCATGATGGCCAGCCGCGAGGTCATCTGCTCCAGCGACATCGACAGCTTGTCGCGCTCGGGCAGTTGCATCACCATGCCCAGCGCACGGCCGCGCGGAATAATGGTCGCCTTGTGGATCGGGTCGGTCGCAATCACGTTGAGGCCGACGATGGCGTGGCCGCCCTCGTGATAGGCGGTCAGCATCTTCTCTTCCTCGGTCATGACCAGCGACTTGCGCTCGGCGCCCATCATGACCTTGTCTTTTGCTTCCTCGAACTCGGCCTGCGTCACCATGCGCTTGTTGCGCCGCGCCGCGGTCAGCGCGGCCTCGTTGACGAGGTTCATCAGGTCGGCACCGGAGAATCCAGGCGTGCCGCGGGCAATGGTCTTGAGGTTGATATCCGGCGCCAAGGGCACCTTGCGGACGTGAACCTTTAGGATCTGTTCGCGGCCGACGACATCCGGATTCGGCACCACCACCTGGCGGTCGAAACGGCCCGGGCGCAGCAGCGCCGGGTCGAGCACGTCGGGCCGGTTGGTCGCCGCGATCAGGATCACGCCTTCATTGGCTTCGAAGCCGTCCATCTCGACCAGCAACTGGTTCAGCGTCTGTTCGCGCTCGTCATTGCCGCCACCGAGGCCGGCGCCGCGATGCCGGCCGACCGCGTCGATTTCGTCGATGAAGATGATGCAGGGCGCATTCTTCTTGGCCTGTTCGAACATATCCCTGACACGAGAGGCGCCGACGCCGACGAACATCTCGACGAAGTCCGAGCCCGAGATGGTGAAGAACGGCACGTTGGCCTCGCCAGCGATGGCGCGCGCCAGCAGGGTCTTGCCGGTGCCGGGCGGGCCGACCAGCAGCACGCCCTTGGGGATCTTGCCGCCGAGGCGTTGGAATTTCTGCGGATCCTTCAGGAATTCAACGATTTCCTGCAGCTCGGCCTTGGCCTCGTCGATGCCGGCGACGTCCTCGAAGGTGATGCGGCCCTGCTTCTCGGTGAGCATGCGGGCGCGGCTCTTGCCAAAGCCCATGGCACGTCCGCCGCCGGACTGCATCTGGCGCATGAAGAACACCCACACGCCGATCAGCAGCAGCATCGGGAACCAGGAGAGGAGCGTGCGCAG
>JBKQRS010000131.1:0-4437 GCA_052143915.1 Bradyrhizobium sp. | reverse complement strand
AGACTCTCGCCGTGATCGACGTTCACGTGCTCTTTTATCTAAAGAATTGTCACGGGTGGGAAGTGGATCAGCTGACGCCGAAAAAATACCTGTTGGCTGAGGAGATTTTGAGACAAGACGCGTCACTTTATGGCGTGGACCTAAATGTGTTCGATGTTATCGTGTGGGGTGCGGTCAAGGCGCTGAAAAGGACGAACGCAAATGTATGACGCGGTGTGCCTATCGTCCGGCGGATTGGACTCGACAGTTTGTCTACATCTTCTTGGGGAGGGCGGCATCCATGCGCTGCCCGTTTTCATAAACTACGGCCAGAGGAATTACGAGCGGGAGTGGGGCGCATTATCGGCTGCGTGCAATTTTCACAAATTCCCGAAACCAGTGAAGTTCGATTTTCCTTCCTTTGGATCGGTGATTAAGTCCGGCCTGACGGACCCTACGCTTCGCGTGAATGAAGATGCCTTCACCCCTAATCGGAATCTGTTGTTCCTCGTCTTGGGAGGAGCGGTCGCGCACTCCCGGGGGGTGAGAAATATCGTGTTGGGATTTCTGACCGAGCGTAGCGCAATATTTCCAGACCAGACTGATCGGTTTCTCGAATCCGCGCAGCTGGCGTTAGCCGACAGCCTCGGGAGTCAGATTGAAATTCATTGTCCGCTTCGGGATGTGACGAAGCAAGATGTTGTAAAGCTAGCAAAGGCGCGGGGGATCAGCGATTTTTATTCATGCCATTCGGGAACCGAGGTCCCCTGTGGTAAGTGCATAGCCTGTCTTGAATACGCTTGAGGGAGGAAGACATGGGTGGCGGTGGTGGCGGCGGAGGCTTTTCACCAAGCGATGCGGCGCAAGTGCAGAAAGCGGCCGAAGCTCGCCTAAAGAATATCGCATCGAAAAGTACGAAGGTGCTCTTTATTTGCGAAACAATTGACAGGAAGTCTTTGGAGTCACATCTGGAACAATCTAAGATGTTTCCAAAGAGCCGGACGATGGTGATTGACGGCGGTAAGGCGAATACCGTCGACGCAGCGTTAGACAGCACAACGTTCCTTGTTCCTTTTACAGATGAAACGAAGACTAGCTTTTTTATCGACGGAGTGATCGATAAGGCACTCGAAAAGAAAGTCGGCGGCGTCCATGTAAAAGCACAGCCCAAATCCTTTGTGCCAGCAAAAGTCAGCGCTTACAGGTGGCGGTCACTTAGTTGGGAAGAGCTAGAAGCGATCTTTAGTTCCTGAGAAGACGGGCGACGAATCCTTTACGCGAGTCGCGCGCAGCGCGTGATATTCGCCTTTATCATAGATACTTAGCTCCAATTCGCCGTGCGCCGTGCGCGGGCTTTTTTATCCTTAATTGATCTTCACAGCCTTGATTTTGTTGAACTCGTCTCCGGTCGCCACTTTCTCGCATAAAAAAACGACCCACTTTTCAGAATAGGTGTAGTCGTTGTGCGCCACATGGTAGACGCAGAACTCTTTGTTCGTGTTTTGCGGTTGCCTCGATCCGTTTTGAGGTCTGACTTTATATAATATCCACGCCTGCGTGTTGTTGCTCACCATAAATTTCTTTCCGCTTCGTTTCGTAACGAGTTGCGCAACCCGCATTGGTTTGTAAGGGTATTCCTCATCTGCTAATTTGTATTTCAGTAGTACGTTCTTGATTTCCTTAGCTTCGTCGGTGCCTGGCTTGATAAACTGGATACCTGCCTTTCCCTTCGAGGCATTATCCAGCGTATAGATTACTCGAAATTGATACTCAAGATCTGCCAGTCGCTCTTCGCTCATCTTTGCGCAGGCGCGCATCCAACGCTTCGATCTCCTCGGGGATGTCGAACTTCTGGAACCCAGTGACTTGATCAATATCAAGCTTGGCGAATTGTAAGGCAAATGAAAGCTCCTTTTGGAGCGACGGTCGTTCGCCCCACGACTTGACAATAAACGTCTCGAAATTAAGACAACATGCTTGGAACAACGGAGCCCATTTTAGATCGCTCCTCCTAAGTAACAAGTGTTCGACCTCATCACGTATGCTTTTCATGGTTAGTAGATTGTCTTTGACACCTCGTGACAAAGGGCAATCTTGCCGCGCCAGCATCTGACCGAGCAGCAGTGACCGTCCGTCGGCACCGATGATCTCGACGCTTTTTTGCCCATAGTACACATGCAGCAAATATGTCCACGCGATATTGGCAAGTACGGAAAAGATTTCCGTCTTAAAGCGACATGATGGGCTGTTGAATACGTCCACCGCAAGAATCATGGCCTCTCTTGCGCGAATGAGACGTTCGTCATCGTAGAGATTTAAGCCGGTGCGGCAGTCGAACGACTGTTTTCTCTTCCTATAAAACTCTACTTCATTAGTGGCTGCTGGCTTGACGTTTTCATCGTGTTTGACGTCAGTGATTCTCGCGCTATTTATCGTCGCGCTACGACCGATGTTGACGAGTGCCTGTATGTCCTGGTTCCGCATTCCTTCTGCAAGGAGTGCCTTCACTATCCGTTTCTCCTCGGTGGTGAGTCCTCCTCCTCGTTTGCGAATAGCCATCGGAACCCCGTAATCAAACTCCGCCGTCGCGGCGGTCCCCCTATCCCCACTCCCATGCGTCGCACACGCTCGCCGCATGCTACCATAAAGCCATCCCGGCTTTATGGTTTTTCGACCTCCCGCCACATTAGCCTCCTGGTATACTGCACGCGAGGAGCAAGAAATGACCAGCAATGGCGTCCGCGATGATGACAGCGTCCAGATGGCGGCACGCAATGTGCTAATGGGCGGCGCCCCGGAGCGCGTCGTATGAGCATACTTATGATTCGTTGCCCGAAGACCGGGCAGGCAATCTCTACCGGTAGAGAGGTTGAAATTGCGGCCTTCCGCTCCGCCCCGGTATTCTTCAGCCGGACCTACTGTCCGCTCTGCCGTGAGACGCACGAGTGGTTTGCCCAAGAGGCATGGGTTTGTGATTCCGGATGTTCCGAATGCGAAGGTTTGTGTGAGCGCCAAGTTGCATAGCGCCCGATAGTCACCGCCACCAGCACTCGAACCGTCATCATTGAGGCAGCGGCTGCCGCCTCTTCGACTGCAACTTCAACTCAATAGAGGGTAGTGCCTCAGCTTGAATATCTGGGCGGGTCCACAAAAACTATGCGTAGTTTCAGCGCCCTAAGGATTGCCTTATTTGGCGCTCGGTGACCGTTAAGAACCAAATTCAGCATGGTTCGATTAATGCCATTCTTTTTAGCCCATGCTGTCTGGCCGCCAGCTTGCTTTACCTCAGAGCGGAGCAAAAGCATGACATCTTCGAGTTCAAAGGTGCGCATCTACAATCGCGTCCTTAGTCAGGTAGTGGGCTACGTTGATTGTGATGGACGTAATAGTCGGGCTCGAATGAGTGCTGCAAGGGCTTCAAGTTCTGCCGCAAATTGGTTCGCGCTTGTTTCCTCAACATCTATTTGACCAACACTGTGAGCGCTATCCGGCCGGAACTGAATTCGAAAGCCATTAGAGGCTGGTCGATTTTTATGTTCGATCCGGCAATATTCCGCCCGTATCATAGGTAGGTCACAAATATCTTCAGTGTTCATTGAGTGGCCTCCCATTCCTCTAGCACTTTCACCATATCACCAATTTCCCAAAGCCGATCAGTTACGCCAGCGGGCCTCGCAGGGGCAACCCGCAGCGTCTTGTGGATGCGGCAGAAATTGCAGTTCATGTAGTGCAGCGCGACCGCCCATCGCCCGGTATTGCACCACGGCCACGATCCAGATAGTCATACCGTACGGCTGAATGACGCTAGCCGTTGCATGCGATCTCCTTAGCCCCGGCGTAACGGCTGGGGCTCTTTTTGTCGGCCTGCCGGCCAGCTCCGCAACCAACCGTCCCCGGCCGCTCAACCAAGCCCCGGAACACCACCAAACCCTCCAAAATCCGTGACATGCCGAGGGCGTGGTAAAGTGCAGCCATCGCCCCCGTATGGCCACTTCATTGGCAGCCGTTGAAGACTAAACGTCGCGCCGATCACCGCTGGGATTGGAGGCCGGTGCAGCGCTCGACCGTCGGTCCAAACCCGATCTGCGGTCAATTGTTGACCGCCTTTCCCCGACCACCCGCTTTTCCTCTTCGGTACGCGTGTCAACGGTGCTCCGCCGATCTTTACCTGAACGTCGGCCGACGTTCGACCGCCTGTCATCACTCGCCATAGCTGTATCTCCTAGACTTAATTGAGCATCCTCCCGATTTAATGAACAGCGCGTAAAAGGACCGTCACTCGCGCGCGAGCTGTTAATCCGGCTCGTGCGCAAATTCCGTCCTGTGCTATACTGTAAACCTATGAACACAGAGACTTTTTCTGTTCGCCTCGACCGTTCAGCAAAAGTGAGGCTTCAAAAGCTCGCCAAGAGCACCGGCCGCAGCAGAGCGTTCCTCGCCGCCGAAGCGATCGTGGCC
>JBKQRS010000130.1:0-2541 GCA_052143915.1 Bradyrhizobium sp. | reverse complement strand
GCCGCCCATTGCAGGAAATTAAGGAAGGATGAGCCGCCGAGCATCGTACCTTCGATGACTTTCGGGCGAATGCCAAGATATACACATTTCGAGTTGATGGCGCAGGCGGTCGACCGCGCGCTCACCGATGCGGGATTGAAGAAATCGTACATCGACGGCGTATTTGCCGCCATCGAGCCGGCTAATCTCCCGGTCGTAATGACATGCGAATATCTTGGCATTCGGCCGAAAGTCATCGAAGGTACGATGCTCGGCGGCTCATCCTTCCTTAATTTCCTGCAATGGGCGGCCCTGGCTTTGCAGGCGAGGCTTTGCAATGTCGCGCTGATCGCTTATGGGAGCAACGCAAGGAGCGGGGGAATTCGTCCCGGCGGATTTACACCCATTCCCTACGAAGCGATCTATGGGGCACGGCTGGTGAGCGCCTATGCGCTCTCCGCCGCTCGTCATATGCACGAATATGGCACGACGCGCGAGCAATTGGCGCAGGTCGCCGTCGCGGCGCGGGCCTGGGCGCGCAAGAACCCGAAGGCGCTGATGCGCGATCCATTGACCACGGAGGATGTGCTGAGATCTCGAATGGTTAGCGATCCGCTGACAGTTCTTGATTGCTGCCTGGTGACGGATGGCGGCGGTGCCGTCATCATGACCCGTGCCGATCGTGCCAAGGATCACTGCACGAAGCCTATCTACTTGCTAGGCGTGGCGGCGGAGATCTCGCATCAGCACATAGCGCAAATGGAGAACCTGACGGTGACGGCGGCGGCGCGTTCAGGGCCACGGGCTTTCGCGATGGCGGGGATGAATCCGTCGGATATCGATGTGCTGGCGCTCTATGATGCCTTCTCCATCAACACGATTCTTTTCTTGGAAGATCTTGGGTATTGCCGCAAAGGCGAAGGCGGAGCGTTCGTAACCGACGGCAGGATTGCTCCCGGCGGCACTTTGCCAGTCAACACCAATGGCGGCGGATTATCTTGCGTCCATCCGGGGATGTATGGAATTTTCACAATCATAGAGACAATCATGCAGTTGAGGGGCGCGGCGGAGGAGCGCCAGGTCCGGGACGCCAAAGTTGGTCTGGCGCACGGCAATGGTGGAGCCTATCGACGCAGGTCACTTCGGTATTTGGAACAGCGGATGTGCTTTAAGTGCAAATAGGCGCACGGGTGTGATACTTGGACCGAGACTCGAAGCGACGAGACCTTGGCGTTCCATGTGGCGTGCCGATCGTCGGCGAAAACGGCATCGGCATTCGCTGCTACTGGCGCTCATTCCAGGCCACGATCAGCCGTTCGGCGTCCTCAAGCACTTGAGCATCGGTCGCGCGCCTAGCCGCGACCTCAGCGTCGGCCTTTGCCGTCCGCTCGGCCTCCATCTTGCGCCGGTTGAAGCCCATGGCCGGACCGTGGCCGAACGCGTCTCCAAGTCAACTACTACTCCGAGCCATCGCATCGGCCCGGCGATCAATGCGCATTACCGGTTCCTGGCGTGGCTCGTGCCGACGATCGAGAAATTTCCGCCACCATCACCGTAATTCTAGAATTTGCTGAACGGCCTGATTAGCTCTGTCACCACCCTGGAAATCAGCCCCGCGCTGAGGCAAGGTGATCAGTGGGAAAAAGGTGATCAGCGGGAACACTGTGTCCCGCGCAATAGCGTAATACCGGCCGCGTCTCGCGCGGCGACTGCGAGGAAGCATGATACGACTACTCGCTGCGTGCGCCATCTCCGCGATCAGCTTTATTTCGGCCGTCAATGCACAAGGCTTTCCCACAAGGCTAATCCGCATCATCGTCCCGTTCACGCCGGGCGGCGCCAACGACGTGGTGGCGCGGGAAATTGCGAATGGGTTGCAGGCGCGCTTCAACCAGACGACCGTGGTCGAGAACAAGCCCGGCGCGGGGGGCGACATCGCCATATCCTATGTGGCGAAGTCGCCGCCGGACGGCTATGTCCTGCTGCTCGCGCCAGCCTCGTTCACCATGGGCCCGCACCTGTCGCGCCATCCGGTCTACAATCCGGTCACGGATTTCGCGCCGATCAATCTGGTCGCCGACGTGCCCTTCGTCATGGTCGTGCCGTCCAGTCTGCAGGTGCGGACGGTGACGGACTTCATCGAGCTGGCAAAGAATTCGCCGAACAAGTTGACCTTCGGCTCGGCCGGCATTGGCACGCCGCAGCATCTCGGCGGCGAACTGTTCAAGATTCGCGCCGGGGTCGATCTGATTCATGTGCCGTTCCACGGCGCCATGGGCGTCATCCCGGATCTGCTGGCCGGGCGCATCGACATGTACATCGGCGCCATCAATTCGCTGCTGCCGCTGATCGGGGAAGGTAAACTGCGTGCCCTCGCCGCGACCAGTCTCAACCGCATCGCCTCGTTGCCCGACGTTCCTACGCTGTCCGAGGTCGGCTTCCCCGGTTTCGAGGTCGGTTCGAAGGCCGGGCTGGTGGCGCCGGCCGGCACGCCGCCCGACGTTATCCAGACGCTCAACCATGAGATCGCCGGTATCATCGCCGCGCCCGACTTCCACCAGC
>JBKQRS010000129.1:0-29344 GCA_052143915.1 Bradyrhizobium sp. | reverse complement strand
CCCTGAGAAGCTTGCTTCTCAAGAACTTGACGCCAGCGTCGGGGCGTCAGGACCACACGACTTCGCCGTCCGCTTTGGCGCCATTCGTCAAGAGCGCCGCCGCGTCCACCGCATCCCGCACCCAACGTCCGTGACGATCGCGAAACGCCCCTCATGTGGGACGGGACGCCCCGACTCATGAAGTGATTTGCGTCAGGCGCAAAAGGAAATATTTTTGCAAACGGGGCTGGACAGCCGAATGGCCGCGGAGCCCGTCGGGCAAATCACCAGACGATCATTGCCAGCATGGCGAAGGCGACCAAGGCGATACGAAGCATCGTCCGGAGACGGCGCTTGCGCGCCTCCTCACCATGAGGATTTCGTCCAGTGACGCAGTAAGATTAGCCACTATCAGTGCCTGCCTGAAACTTTCCGATCAGGATCCTCATCGAATGGAGGAGGCCACGTCCCACACTCGAAGCTTCGGGCGATGCCTGGGCAGACCCCGCCCGCGTGACTGGAAGGCCTGGTAACGGGCCACGGCTGACCTGCAGACCAAGAACCGCCGAAGCCTGTGTGCTTATGAATCTTCCTTTTATGTTTCATATGCTTGCCGCTGCTCGTCGCGGCCTTGGCGGGTGTGACCATCGGAACCACGGCCAGCGCGGTCGTGTACATGGCCAGTGTCAGAAGCCCGATCGCAAACTTGTTCATGCGCCTCTCCCGTCAAGTCCTGTGTGGAGGCCCACTGACGGTACACCGAGCCGGAACAAACATTCCCGGGCAATCACACCAGTTTGTAATTCTTTGCAGATTTCGGAGCGGCCGGTCGCCGCCGCTTGCCATCAACTGGCGTCATGACCGCATTCCGACCGGCCCGTCGCGCAACGGGGCCGGTTGGGATCGACTGATTTTGAGCGCTCCTCAAGCTGTAACAGTTGGGGCTCAAGGCTTGCCAAGTGTGGCGCTCTTGCACCACCACGTCGAGATCTGGAAACACGCCGGAAGGCGGCCATGATCAAGCCCGGATCGCGCCAAATTGTTCCATACCATCGAGGTCCCACTGATTCTGTCGTTGGTATTTTAGCGAGTTGCCATGTCGGAGAGCTTTCTTCTGAACCCGAAGCACTGGCGCGATCGGGCCGCGAAAACGCGCGCCAAGGCAGAAATGATTCAACGCGACAATGATCAAACGAAAAAGCTCCTGCGCGTGGCGGAGGAATACGATCGTTTGGCCGAGCGCGCGGAGCATCAGCAGGCGTAGTGGCCTCCGCCTCGGCTCCCGAATGGAGGAGCGGCGCCGCCTCGTCGCGCAACGAGGCCGTCAGAACAAGCCCGTAGGATATCCGACAACGCCGCCGGGCGACCGCGCGCTTACGCCGCCGCGGTCGGCTTCGCGCCCGCGCCGTAGCGCTGGTCGATATAGTCGATCACCAGCGCCTTGAAGTCGGCGGCAATCGAAGGTCCGCGCAGGGTGCGGAACTTCTTGCCGTCGACGAAGACCGGCGCGGCCGGCGCTCGACTCACGAAGTGATTTGGGTCAGACGTCGAAACCAAATATTTTTGCAAATGGGGCTGGACAGCCGCATGGCCACAGAGCCCGTCGGGCAATCGATTCCGGTATTGTGAGGCCGAGCGCCTTGGCTGCTTCGAGATCGATGACTAGCTCGAATTTGGTCGGGGTCTCGACCGGGAGTTCGCTTGGGCGCGCACCCCGGAGAATTCTGTCGATCAAAAACAGAGGACGGACAATGAAGCAAGCTGCCTTGCGGCCAGAATCGTACACGAAGAAGGTTGCACTCGTCCTGCAAGGCGGGGGCGCCCTCGGAAGCTATCAAGCCGGCGTTTACGAGGCGCTTGCCTCGTCGGACTACAAGCCTGACTGGGTGGCCGGGATCTCGATCGGCGCAATCAATGCCGCTTTGATCGCCGGCAATTCTCCTGAAACGCGCGTCGAAAAACTGCGCGAGTTCTGGCGCGCGATCACGACGCCCGAGAGATGGGCCGTACCGATTTCCGGTCTCTTCAACGGCGCGGGTCTGCCCTTCAACCTTGCAAAGCAGATTAGCGCGATGCATGCGCTGCTTCTCGGCCAGACAAACTTCTTCGCACCGCGAAAGCCTGCCGACTGGTGGTTCGGCCGCACGCCGACCAGCTACTACGACACGAACTCGCTCAAATCCACATTGGAGCGGCTTGTGGATTTCGACCGCATCAATTCCAGGGAAATTCGCTTCAGCGTCGGAGCCGTAAACGTCCGGACAGGCAATTTCGTATACTTCGACAATGCGGAGATCGAGATCAGGCCGGAGCACGTCCTTGCGAGCGGCGCGCTGCCGCCGGGCTTTCCCTCTGTGGAAATCGATAGCGAGCACTATTGGGACGGCGGACTGGTATCCAATACGCCGCTGCAACACGTGATCGAGTATTACCCGCGCCGCAGCCATCTCATCTTCCAGGTGGACCTTTTCCCGGCCCGCGGCGCCCTGCCCAGGAATTTGAACGAGGTGGGCGAGCGGGACAAGGACATCCGCTATTCCAGCCGAACGCGGGCGGTTACGGACACATTGCGCCGGCAGCACGATCTGCGCCACAGCATCAACATGCTTTGGGAGAAGCTGCCCGACGATCTGAGGAGCGGCCCGGAAACCGCCTTGCTCGATGAATTCCGCTGCGTGACCACCATGGACATTGTTGAACTGATTTACCGCCCGGAGCACGCACTGGGACAATCAAAGGACTACGAATTCGACCGCCGGACAATGGAGACACGTTGGGCGCAGGGTCTGTCCGATGCTCGTGAAGCGTTGATGGCTGCGCCATGGCTGGAGCCGATGCCGCCGGAGGTGGCAGCGCGCACATTCGACGTTCGCGCGAAGGGTCCGACAGGGGATACCTCGAAGAATTCGTTGAACAAGGCCGGTGGGTAATTGTGACCGCAGCGGCATCGGCGCGTGTTCGAACCGCGTTGGGCAGGCATTCGACGAGGCCGCGAGCCGCGGCCTCGCGAAAGTTGATTTTTGGACCTGTTTGCTGCTGCAGTGCTCCGTAGCGCGGCTACGAAGGCCCGTGGTCGATTTTGGCTAAATCGATGTGGTCCCTCACGTTGCCGCACACGAAACGCACCCGCAGCCCTAGAAATTTTCGTTCGTCTGCTCAAAAAGACTTTTTCAACACTATCGACCACTTTCGGACTCATGCACCGCAGCAATTACCGCTGCTATACAATCACCTCGTTGGCGCGGGCGAGCAGCGATGTGGAATGGTGAGGCCGAGCGCCTTCGCCGTCTCAAGATTGATCACAACTACCATCGACCCAGCGCTGCAGCTGGAATAATGGACACGAAGGCAGACGGTCCGTGCTGATTTTAGAACCGATAGTTCACGCCGCCCCGTACTGAGTTGAATGCCGTGTCGCCAAAACGCACATTCAAGAAACTTGGAGTGCTGCCTCCAGCAAAGTTCACCGCACGAATGGCAAAGGTGCTGCCCCCCAAGTTCACGTACAGGTATTCAAATTTTAAGGAGAGATTGCGGGTGAATTGGTATTCGGCGCCGCCCCCCGCGGTCCATCCCGCTGAGGTTTGAGAATTGGAGCCGGCAAAGCAGGTTGGACTCCCATAGATTCCGCCACAAGCGTAAGTAAAGCCAAAGTTGCCTGTCGAATTGGACAAGCCTGGAGCAAGCCCGACATTCGCGGATTCATCTACCTTGCCATAGGCAAGCCCACCAGTCGCATAGAGCAGCAAGCTGTTTGTCGGCAAAAAGCCCAATCGGGCGCGGAGGGTTCCAAACCACTTCACCTTGTCGTTTGCATTGAAAGTTGCCGGTGTGGCTCCAAAAGCAATTGCCGAAGCCCCAGAACCGCTACCGCCAATGTTAGCCCCGTCGAAATCGGTCTCTACACCCGCGACCCACGTCTCATTGAATTGCCAGTTATAGCCAGCTTGAACGCCTCCGAACCAGCCCGTCGTGTTCAGGGAAGTCGAGGCGGGAGCAACGTTGCTTTGTCCAAGAAATACAGCCGTCGTGTTCGGGTCAGCAGGGGTCCCCGTGACGTTGGTATCATTCCATCCGTAACCGCCGTTTCCACCGATATAAAAACCGGTCCAGCTAGACATGACGGGTGCTGGTGGCGGAGCCTTAACCGCCATATCGGCCGCAAAAAGAGGCGTTGCGACGAGCGCGGTGACAGCAGCAATTCCAATCGTTAGCTTCATCATGCGATGCGACTCCTATGATCCGTCGTAACAAGCAGCCGCTCCATGCGCTGTTGTGATTCTACCACAGTGATTGGGAATCCGCGAATTTCGGCTCGTTCGGGAATCGTCCCCCACCGCCGCACGCAGCCTTCTGAGCCGACAGGCGAGCCATCCTTTTGGTCGGAGCGTCGGCAGTATGTTGATCATGCGTGCGCAAGAGCGATTTCTGAGTCAGAGCCAGTAATCTGGTAGAGGACTCTTCCGGCCTGCAGAACGTGCATGATCGTTCAATTTTCATTGCAGCTCGGATCGCGAAGCGCAATCCGGGATAAGCCCGACTTGCGAGGTCGCCTAGAATTTCATCTCACTCCGTTCAGGCTCGCTTGCAAGGATCTACTCCGCCGCCGCCGTCGGCTTTGCTCCCGCGCCGTAGCGGTGGTCGATATAGTCGATCACCAGCGCCTTGAAGTCGGCGGCAATCGAAGGTCCGCGCAGGGTGCGGAACTTCTTGCCGTCGACGAACACCGGCGCGGCTGGCGCTTCGCCGGTGCCGGGCAGCGAGATGCCGATATTGGCATGCTAGGATTCGCCGGGGCCATTGACGATGCAGCCCATGACCGCGACGTTGAGTTCCTCGACGCCGGGATAACGCGTTTTCCAGCTCGGCATTTCGTCGCGGATGAAATCCTGGATCGAGCGCGCCAGTTCCTGGAACGTGGTCGAGGTGGTGCGGCCGCAGCCGGGGCAGGCCGCCACCAGCGGCACGAAGGTGCGGAAGCCCATGGTCTGCAGCAGTTCCTGCGCCACCTGGACTTCCAGCGTGCGATCCCCGCCGGGCTCGGGCGTCAGCGAAATGCGGATGGTGTCGCCAATGCCTTGCTGCAGCAGGATGCCGAGGGCTGCGGAGGAGGCGACGATGCCCTTCGACCCCATGCCGGCTTCGGTGAGGCCGAGATGGATCGCGTAATCCGAACGGCGTGCGAGTTCCTGGTAGACCGCGATCAGGTCCTGCACCGCGGAGACCTTTGCCGACAGGATCATCCTGTTCTTGGGCATGCCGAGTTCCTGGGCGCGCGCGGCCGACAGCAGCACCGACTGCACCATGGCCTCGCGCGTCACCGCGCGGGCATCGATCGGGTCGGGCGAGGCCGCGTTCTCTTCCATCAGCCTGGTCAGCAGTTCCTGATCGAGCGAACCCCAATTGGCGCCGATGCGAACCGGCTTGTTGTTCTTGTTCGCGATCTCGATGATGTCGGCAAATTGGGTGTCGCGCTTGTTCTTGAAGCCGACATTGCCGGGGTTGATCCGGTATTTATCGAGCGCTTCGGCGCAGGCCGGGTATTCCGCCAACAGCTTGTGGCCGATGTAATGGAAGTCGCCGATCAGGGGCGTGGTGATGCCGCGCTTGCGCAAGCCATCGCGGATATGCGGGACGGCGGCGGCGGCTTCTTCACGGTCGACCGTGATACGCACCATTTCCGAGCCGGCGCGCGCGAGCGCTGCGACCTGGGCGATGGTGCCGTCGATGTCGGCGGTATCGGTATTGGTCATCGATTGCACGACGATCGGCGCGCCGCCGCCGACGGCGACATTGCCGACCATGACCTCTGTGGTTTCGTGCCGGGCCTGGGGGCCGGCGACATCGTTCTGCGGTGGTTTGACGGGCTGGTTCATGGGGTCTCGAATATCAGGTTTTGGTGACGGTCAGCAATGGATCAGTGGGAACCGGAACCACGGGATTGGGCCGATTAACCAGGTAAAGCCCGGCGATTACAAGGAGGGCCGCGGCACCGAATGCCAGGGTCAGGGTGTCGTGCAGGATGAAATAGCTAGCCACGACGCCAAACAAAGGGGTGATAAAGGTAAATGCCGACAATTTGCTGGCGGAATAGGTTTTGACCAGCGCAAACCATAGCAAAAACGTTAATCCGACCACCCAGAACGCCTGATAGACCATCAACGATAGCGCCAGCGGCCCGGGAACCCGGGTCAGGGTTTCGCCCGACATCCAGGCTGCCAGGGCGAGAATCGGGATCGACAGCGCCACCTGGTAGCCCAGCGCCTTTTCGGGCGGGGCCAGATGGAGCCGGGTTGCCTTCACAACCAGGGTCGTGGCCGCCCACAAGGCGCCGCCACCGACGATCAAGAGGTCCCCCAGCAGCACATTGGCATCGACATTGGCCTGGGGGACGCCGATCGCGAGTGCCACGCCGGCGAAGCTCAAGCCGAGCCCGCCCCATTGCGATGGGCGCAGCCGCTCGCCGAGAAATTGATAGGCGCCAAGCGCCACAAAAAACGGCGCGGTATAGAGGAACACCACCGCGCGCGACGCCGATGTCAGCAGCAATCCCTGATAGATCAGGACGAATTCGATCCCGAACATCAGCCCCGCGAACAGGCCGGCGCCCAGCGTGCCGTCGGATACGAAGATCTTCACGCCACGCAGGCGCGCAATCAACAACAACATGGGAAGGGCGCCGGCGGACCGGATGGTGGCCTGCAGCATCGGCGGAATATCCGGCAGCGCCAGCTTGACCGCGATCTGGTTGAAACCCCAGCTCAGGCAGAGCATGAGCATCAGCGCGACCGCGCCCGGGCTGAGCGGACGCCCTGCCAATGCAATCGCCGATTTTTCTGAAGACATGAACCCTCGTGCCGGCTTATCGCCGTGTTGTTGGGGAGGATCCCGACCCGAAGCGCCGCGTGAGCGCAAAGTGGCTTTCCGGTTTTCGGAAAAGATCATGCCCAAATCATCAAACCCTCTGGCAATGCGCGCAAATGCCGGTGATTTCGACGACCGACATTTTGGGAGCAAAGCCGGTGGCCCGCGCGGCGTCGTTGAGGCTTTGCGCCACCAGGGCTGCCGGAATTTCACCGACCGAGCCGCAGCGCTCGCAAATCAGAAACGCCACCATCGCGGCCGTATCATGGTCATGCGCGCAGGCGAGAAACGCGTTGCGGCTTTCGATGCGATGGACGAGGCCGTTCTCCATCAGGAAATCCAGCGCCCGGTACACCGTGATCGGCGCCGGCCGCGGCATCGATTTGGCGAGTTCGTCGATCACTTCATAGGCGCCGAGCGGCCGGTGGCTGGATAACAGCGCCTCCAGCACCTGACGGCGGATCGGCGTGAATTTTTGCGACCTCTGCTCGCAGACCCGCTCGGCATGCGCCAACGCGTCCGCGGTGCAGCGGCCGTGATCGTGATCGGGCGCGGGAAATGTCGGTCTTGCCAGCCTCATGCCGGGCAATCTAGCATTTTGGCGAGCAAACCCAAATCCCGTCCGGCCGCCGAGATTGCGATCTCATCTCTTTGTTTGGGCATGATCTCCGCGCAAACGCGTTCCGCGTTTGTTAGCTAAGGGAAAACCGGTACCCACTTTGCGCTGACGCGGCGTTTCGGGCGCGGATCATGCCCAGGTTCCATGATCAGCCATGTGCTTTCGGCGGATCAGCCCCTCAAGGTCCTGCCATGAAAAATTCATAAGCTAGCTTATTATATCCAAAGCTTATGGAAACCAACCCCATGCCCCGCGGTTCCGTGGATATGAACTTCCTGTTCGCGCTTGCCGAATTGCAACGGCTGGTGCGCGCCTATGCCGACAAGCAGGCGGCGCGCTACGGCATTACCCGCGCGCAATGGGCGGTTCTGGCCAAGGTGGAACGCTTCGAGGGCCTCAAGCAGTCGGAACTCGCCGAGCAGATGGAAATGCAGCCGATCACGTTGACGCGATTGATCGACCGCCTCTGCGACAATGGCTGGATCGAGCGCCGCAGCGACGATGCCGACCGCCGCGTCAACCGGCTCTATCTGCGCAAGGCGGCACGTCCCCTGCTCGGCAAATTGAGCGGGCTGCGTTCCGAACTCACGGCGACCGCGCTCGAAGGTATCAATCCGTCCGACGCCCATCGACTTCTCGCCCAGCTGGAAATGATCAAGGAAAACGTCCGCAACGCGATCCAGGGTCCGGCCGGAGAACCTGCAAAGAAAGAACAGCGCTATGGCTGATCCCGTACTCAAATTCCCGCCCGATCAGAAGGGCAATCCGCCGGAGGCGCCCAGGGCCAAGGTTTCCGCGGAGCCGCGCCGCCGCCTGATGGCGGCTTTGCGGCGCTACCGCCGCACGCTCCTGCTCGTGGTGTTGCCGCTGGCCGCGCTGCTCGCGGGCGTGATCTTCTATCTCAACGGCGGCCGCTACGTGTCGACCGACGACGCCTATGTCGGCGCGCAAAAGGTTCTGATCACGCCCGACATTTCCGGCAAGATCGAAAAGGTCGTGGTGCGCGAAGGCCAGCGCGTCAACGAAGGCGACGTCCTGTTCGAGATCGATCCGGTGCCGTTCCAGCTCGCGGTCGATCAGGCCAAGGCCGCGGTCGCCCAGGCCCACACCAGCTATGACAATCTGGTGGCCAATATCAAGATTTATGGCCAGATGGGCGACCTCATGCAGCAGTCCGCCGATCTGAAGCAGCGCGATGTCGACCGCAAGGCCGCGCTCGCCAAGAGCAGTTTCGGTTCGCAGCTCGACCTCGACAATTCGTCGAACTCGCTCATCACCGTGAGAGCGGAACTGGCGTTCGTCCAACAGCAGCTTTCCAGCGCGAAAACCCAACTGCTCGGCGATCCCAATTTGCCACTCGAGCAATTTCCACCCTACGCCCAGGCCAGGGCGACGCTGGCGCAGGCCGAGCGCAATCTCGATCACACGGTGATGCGCGCCCCGATGGACGGCATTGCGACGCAGGTCGATCAGATTCAGCTCGGCCGCTTCATCCCCGCCGGCACGCCGGTATTCTCCGTCATCGACACGGCAAGGCCCTGGGTTGACGCCAATCTGAAGGAATCGGACTTCACCTATATCGGCGTCGGGCAGCCGGTCTCGATCGAAGTCGATGCGTTTCCCGATCATGTCTTCAAGGGCACCATCGGTTCGCTTAGCCCGGGCACCGGCGCGCAATTCGCGATCCTGCCGCCGCAGAACGCCACCGGCAATTTCGTCAAGGTGGTGCAGCGGGTGCCGGTGCGAATTTATTTCGACAGCCATGACAAGCAAGTCGAGAGGCTCAAGGCCGGCATGAGCGCCTACACCACCATCGATACCGGCCATCGCCGCTCGCTGGCAGCGCTGCTCGGCCTTTCGCCGGCGGCGGCGAAGCAGGACTGATTGACGATGGCGACGTCAGCGGCAAGCCCGGTCGCGGTTCCCGGCCTGCGCCGGAACATGGTGACGATCTGCGCCATGACCGCCACCATTATGCAGGCGCTGGACACCACCATCGCCAATGTCGCGCTGCCCTATATGCAAGGGTCCCTCTCGGCGTCGCAGGACCAGATCAACTGGGTGCTGACCTCCTACATCGTGGCCGCTGCGATCATGACCGCGCCGGTCGGCTGGATCGCCAATCGCTTCGGCCGCAAGCGGATTTTCATCATTTGCTCCGGCGGCTTCACCATTGCCTCCGTGCTCTGCGGCCTGGCGCAGGACATCGACCAGATGGTGCTGTTCCGCCTGCTGCAGGGCATGTTCGGCGCGGCGCTGGTGCCGTTGTCGCAGGCGGTCATGCTGGATACCTATGCGCTGCACGAGCGCGCCAAGGCGATGTCGATCTGGGGCATGGGCGTGATGATGGGGCCGATCATGGGCCCGTCGCTCGGCGCCTGGCTGACCGAAACCTATTCCTGGCACTGGGTGTTCTTCGTCAACATCCCCTTCGGTATCGTTACGGTGGCCGGACTGATGATCTTCATGGACGAGACCAGGGCGGATCGCGAGCTGCGGTTCGACTGGTTCGGATTTGCGGCGCTTGCGATTGGCATCGGCTCGATGCAGGTCGCGCTCGACCGCGGCGAGCAGTTGGGCTGGCTGGAATCCAATGAAATCATCGCCGAGATCATCGTCTCCATCGTCGGCTTCTATTATTTCTTTGCCCATTCGCTGACCACCGCGAAGCCGTTCATCCAGTTCGCGATCTTCAAGGACAGGAATTTCATCGGCGGCTGCGTGTTCATGACCGTGATGGGCCTGGTGCTGTTCTCGACCATGGCGCTGTCCTCGCCCTTTTTGCAGAACGTGATCGGCTACCCCATCATCACCGCCGGATTGCTGCTGGCGAGCCGCGGCTGCGGCACCTTCGTCGCCATGATGCTAGTCGGTCGGCTGATGCGATATGTCGAGGCGCGCACGTTGATCATCTGCGGTCTCAGCCTGACCTGCCTCTCGCTGTTCTATATCACCGGCTGGACCGACCAGACCGGTGTCCCGGAGATCGTCACCTTGAGCATCGTGCAGGGCTTTGGCTTCGGCCTCGTCTTCGTGCCGCTCTCCACCGTGGCGTTCATGACGCTGCCCAACCATCTGCGCACCGACGGCACCTCGATGCTCACTCTGCTGCGCAACGTCGCGAGTTCGATCGGGATTTCCATCGTCATCGCGCAACTGACCGAGGGCGGGCGTCGCGTTTACGCGGTTTTGAACGAGCACGTCACGCCCTTCAATCACGCGATGCAGATGCCCGATGTGCAGAGCCTCATCAACATGAGCACCGACGCCGGACGCGCGCTCGCGGACGTCATGCTGGGCCTGCAGGCGCAGATCATCGCGTTTTCGCTGGATTACCAGATGGTGATGATCTTCACGTTGTGCACGATCCCGCTCGCGCTCATGATCGGCTCGACCAAGGCCGCGCTGCGCAAGCAGGCGGCGCCGGAACACGCGGTGATCGAGTAAAACCCGGAAACGATCGAGGACCTGCTCGGCGCCCGGCCGGGCAGGGCGTTCCGGTTCAATCGGCGCCGAGCTGTTGCTGCAACCCGTGCAGCACCTGATAGCACGGCAGCACCTGGGCGACGCTCGAATTCGGCTCGCGGCCCTCGCGGATGGCGGCAAAGAATTCGCGATCCTGCAGCTCGATCCCGTTCATCGACACGTCGACCTTGGAGACGTCGATCTTCTCCTCCTTGCCGTTCACGAGGTCGTCGTAGCGCGCAATATAGGTGCCGGTGTCGCCGATATAGCGGAAGAAGGTGCCGAGCGGACCGTCATTGTTGAAGGACAGGCTGAGCGTGCAGATCGCGCCGCTCCCGGCCTTGAGCTGGATCGACATGTCCATGGCGATCCCGAGCGTCGGGTGAATGGGTCCCTGGACCGCGTTCGCCTTCACGATGGGCGAGCGCGCCTGGTAGGCGAACAGGTCCACGGTGTGCGCGGCGTGGTGCCACAACAGGTGGTCGGTCCAGCTCCGCGGCTGGCCCAGCGCGTTCATGTTGGTGCGGCGGAAGAAGAAGGTCTGCACATCCATCTGCTGGATGTTGAAGTCGCCGGCGACGATCTTCTTGTGTACCCATTGATGGCTGGGGTTGAAGCGGCGGGTGTGGCCGCACATCGCCACCAGCCCGGTCTTCTTCTGCAGGTCGACGACGGCCTGCGCGTCGGCCAGCGAATCGGCGAGCGGAATCTCGACCTGGACATGCTTGCCGGCCTTCAGGCAGGCGATCGATTGCGACGCATGCATCTGGGTGGGCGTGCACAGGATCACCGCATCGACCTCCTTGAGCGCGAGGCTGTCGGCGAGGTCGGTGGCGGCGTGGGCGATGCCGTATTTGGCGGCGATTTCCCTGGTCGGCTCCAGCCTGCGGCCGACCAGCGACACCACCTCGACGCCGTCGATGTTCTTGATGCCGTCGAGATGCTTGATGCCGAACGCCCCGGCGCCGGCGAGCGCGACTTTGATGGTCTTGGTCACGTCAGTTGTTCTCCAGGATCAGATGGCCGACGGCGGTGTTGCTCGCCGGCACGTGGTAGAAGCGATGCCGAACCGTCGGCTTCTTGCCGCCATTGGTGTCGCTCATGGCGCCGCGGGCGATCAGCCACATCACGAGTTCGATCCCCTCGCTGCCGGCTTCGCGGACGTAGTCGATGTGCGGCATTTTGGAGAGCCCCTCGGGGTCGGCGATCAGGCGATCGAGGAAGTCGGTGTCGAACTCCTTGTTGATCAGCCCGGCGCGCGGCCCTTGCAGCTGATGGCTCATGCCGCCGGTGCCCCAGATCTGCACATTGAGCGGCTCTTCGTAGGATTCGATCGCCTTGCGGATCGCCTTGCCGAGCATGAAGCAGCGCCGGCCCGATGGCACCGGGTATTGCACGACATTGACCGCGAACGGGATCACCGGGCACGGCCACGCCTGCGGCTGGCCGCACATCAGGCTGAGCGGCACGGTGAGACCGTGGTCGACGTCCATCTTGTTGACGATGGTCAGATCAAAGTCGTCCTGGATCACCGACTGCGCGATATGGGAGGCGAGCTTCGGGTGGCCGATCACCTTGGGCACCGGACGCGGGCCCCAGCCCTCGTCGGCCACCGCGAACTCGGGCGCGGTGCCGATCGCGAAAGTCGGGATGAAATCGAGGCTGAACGCATTGGCGTGATCGTTGTAGACCAGAAAGATGACGTCCGGCTTCTGGTCTTTCAGCCACTGCTTGGAGAACTCGTAGCCTTTGAAGACCGGCTGCCAATAGGGCTCAGTGGTCTTGCCGAGATCGAGCGCCGCGCCGACGGCCGGCACGTGGGAGGTGTAGACGCTTGCGGTGATACGGGCCATCACTTCTTCTCCCCAATGCGGCGGTTACCTTCGACGGAGCGGCCGCCCTTCACCATCATCTCGCGGTATTGTTCCTCGCTCATGCCGGTCATGCTGCCGGCCATTTGTTGAAAGCTCTTGCCGTCGGTCGCGCCGATCTTGGCGAGGAAGTAGATATTGCCACCGAGCTCGATGCAGCGGTTGAGGTCGCGCGCGAGCACGGCCTGCTTCTGATCCTCGGTCATCGGCCATTCGTCGAGATAGGCGCGCTCGTTTGCCTTGAAGCGTGCGCGGTTCTCCGCCTTCATGAGCGACATGCAGAACTGGTTCAGGTGATAGCCTTGCCGCGACATGTCAGCATCGAAGATGGTGGTGCCGGGTACGTCCATGTAGGGTTTGTCGAGTGCCATCGGAGTGCCTCCTTTAGGATTCCTCGGGCCAGTACAGTCGCATCGGATTGTCGACCAGAAGTTTGCGTTGAAGTTCAGGCGTGACCGCAATGTGCGGAATGAAATCGACCAGCAGGCCGTCGTCCGGCATGTGGTTCTTCAGGTTGGGGTGCGGCCAGTCGGTGCCCCAGAGCACGCGATCCGGAAACGTTTCGACGATGCGCCGGGCAAACGGTACCACATCGCGATAGGCATTCCGCTCGCCGCTGAGCGCCGGCGGGCCCGAAATCGACAGGCGTTCGGGGCAACTGACCTTGGACCAGACGTTCGGATTGTCGCGCATGAATTTCACGAACAACTCGAACTCGCGGCCGTCGACCGGCTTGGCGACGTCGGGCCTGCCCATATGATCG
Organism: Bradyrhizobium sp.; assembly: GCA_052143915.1. GTDB lineage: Bacteria > Pseudomonadota > Alphaproteobacteria > Rhizobiales > Xanthobacteraceae > Bradyrhizobium. The sequence continues at coordinate 15,783 of JBKQRS010000129.1, read as the reverse complement.
ACGACGACCGCGGTGGGCAGCGAGGTGAAGAAATCCCAGAGCTCGGGCAAGTCCACGGCCTCGAAATAGATGACGACATGCCAGCCGAGCCTTGCAATGCGGCCGGCGATCTCATTGAGCTCGTCCCGCGGCGTGAAATCGACGAGGCGCCTGACGAAATTGAAGCGGACGCCGCGCACGCCCGCGGCGTGCATCGTCTCAAGCTCTGCGTCGCTGATGCTGCGCCTGACGGTGGCAACCCCGCGCGCCCTGCCGCCGGAATGAAGCAGGGCGTCGACCATCGCGCGATTGTCGGCGCCGTGACACGTCGCTTGCACGACCACATTGCGGGCCACGCCCAAATGGTCGCGCAGCGCTGAGAGCTGCTGCCTGGACGCATCGCACGGTGTGTATTTCCTCTCCGCAGCGTACGGAAACTCTGCGCCAGGACCGAACACGTGACAATGCGCGTCAACGGTGCCGGCCGGCAGCTTGAACCGGGGCTTGGATGGACCGGTATACCAATCGAGCCAGCCCGGGGTCTTCTGGAATGGCCCGGTCGCAGGTTTCGACATAAACACGTCCTCTCGATGTTTCGTCAGGCGCTGACGTGGGTCCGATGCATCGTGCCTGATAGTGGCCGTCGTCATACCGGTTCCATGCCATGTCGTCGTTTGGACGCATCCGCCTCCGGGGAAGTCAGATAGCCGATGAGATCACGCGCCCCGGCCTCATTGGATGCCAGCGCGCCCACTCCGCATGAAAACCGGGTCAAAGACTGAATCTCTCGAGGCAAGGTTCCGACGATATCGATGCCCGGCACATCCAGAAATTCGCTCAATTGCTGAAAGCCGAGCTCGGCCTCGCCGCGCGCCACCATAGCGCCCACCGGAACGCCCGGCGGAGCCTGGACAATTCGCCCGGAGATGCGCTGATCGACGCCCCATTTCTCCAACAATCCGATGACGTGCGTGCCGCTTGGGCCGGTGGAGTAGCAAATTGATTGCGCCGCCAGGACAGCTGCCTTGAGCGAGTCTTCGTCGGTCAGGCTGGGACGCTTTGCGCCTGATCTTACGGCGACCACAATCGCCGAATCGGCAAACCCGGCGCGGCTGCCTGGCTTGATGCATCCGTCCGCTTCAAGCTGCCTCAGGGCCTCATCTGCGAGCACGACGATATCGAATTTCTCTCCGGCTCGAATACGACGCGCTGCGTCGACCCCGCCGACGGACTCGATGGCTACCGATTGCCCGGTCTTTTGCCGGTATGCAGCGCCGAGCTCCGCCAGAACATGACGGGTGGCCATCGACGAAATGCCAACTACTTCTGCTGCCATTTATTGACTCTTCTGCGCCGTCGCCGAGCTTCAATCGATATATCTCAATCCGGCCTTTGCGAGCGGCTCCCGCATCTTGTACATGTCGAGTCCCAGAACGCCTTGGCCAAGCTTTTCGCGCTTGTCCGCTTCGTTCGCTTCGCGTGCTTCCGCCGCGTCCGCGGCCTGATGCGCGATCCGGGCGGGGACGACGACCACTCCGTCCATATCGGCAACCACCACGTCCCCCGGATTTACGGTCGCACCGGCGCAGACCACTGGAATGTTCACAGAGCCGAGCGTCGCCTTGACCGTGCCCCGGGCGCTGATCGCCCGCGAAAACACCGGGAATTGCATTTCGGTGAGATCCGTCACATCGCGCACGCCGCCATCGATGATAAGGCCTTTGGCACCGCGGGCACGATAACTGGTGGCGAGCAGATCGCCGAAAAAGCCATCGGTATTGTCGACGGTGCAGGCCGCCACCACGATATCACCCGGCTGCACTTGCTCGGCGGCCACATGCATCATCCAGTTGTCTCCCGGCTGCAGCAGCACGGTGACGGCGGTGCCACACAGCCGTGCCCCGGCGTAGATCGGGCGCATATAGGGGTGCATCAGGCCGACCCGGCCCATCGCTTCGTGGATAGTGGCGACGCCATAGCGCGACAATTTTTCGACAGCGGCCTTGTTCGCCCTGTCGATATTGCGCTTGACGATTCCCAGCTCGTTCATCGCGACGCTCATGGTCAGTTTCCTTTTGCTTTCAATGCGGCATCCAGGCGTGGAAATACGCGCCGTGCATTGCCTTCGTAGATCTTGTAGCGGTCCTGCGCGCTGAGTGTGGTGGCAGCTTCGATATAGCGCTTGGTGTCGTCATAGTGGAATCCGGTTTCCGGATCGATGCCGCGAACGGCGCCGATCATCTCGCTGGCGAACAGGACGTTCTCGACCGGGATCACCTTGGTGAGCAGGTCGATGCCCGGCTGGTGATAAACGCAGGTATCGAAAAATATGTTTTTGAGGAGGTGGTCCTTGAGCAGCGGCTTCTTCATCTCCTGCGCCAGGCCGCGGAAGCGGCCCCAGTGATAGGGAACGGCGCCACCGCCATGCGGAATCAGGAATCTCAACGTCGGGAAATCCTTGAACAGATCCGACGTCAGGCATTGCATGAAGGCCGTGGTGTCGGCATTCAGGTAGTGCGCGCCGGTGGTATGAAAGCAGGCGTTGCAGCTGGTGGAGACATGGATCATGGCCGGGATGTCGAGCTCGACCATCTTCTCGTAGATCGGGTACCAATGACGATCCGAGAGAGGCGGCGAGGTCCAGTGTCCGCCGGAGGGGTCGGGATTGAGGTTGATGCCGACGAAGCCGTACTCCTTGACGCATTTCTCGAGTTCGGGAATGCAGGTCTTTGGATCCACCCCCGGCGATTGCGGCAACATGGCCGCACCGACGAAACTGTCGGGGAATAGCTTGCTGACGCGCCAGCACAGCTCGTTGCAGATCGCAGCCCACGACGACGACACCTCGAAGTCGCCGATGTGATGGGCCATGAAGCTTGCGCGCGGGCTGAAGATGGTCAGATCGCTGCCGCGCTCTTTCATTTGCTTGAGCTGGTTGTTGATGATGGACTCGCGCAGTTCGTCATCGCTGATCTTCAACTCGCTGGCCTTGGGCTTGACCGCGGGATCCTTGATGCCTGCGATCTGCCGGTTGCGCCAATCCTCAAGGGCCTTGGGCGCTGTGGTGTAGTGGCCGTGCACATCGATGATCACTTGAACTCTCCTTCAGCAATAGCGGAGGGCGGAACTCGGTTGGTTCAGAGCCCCTGCTCCGGCAAGAACATCTGTAAGCGCTCTCGCCTGTTCGTTTCCTCTTCCCCGCCAAGGAACTTGGACGGACCCGCGAAATCCAGTCAGCGCAGCGCGTGATCGTCGTGCGCGTGAGCTTTGGTTGGCGCCGCGGATCGCCGCGATGGCGCGGGCCGATCGAGCGCAGGCGCTTGCAGCGAAGCGACGGTAGCCTGCACCAGTTGCTCGACCGCATCTCCCGCATCGGCCCCGTCGGAATCGCCACGCGACAGGCGAGAAACGCGCTCAGGCGTCACCAACGTATAATAGAGTGCCCCGAGAAGGAAATGGCTGCGCCATACGATCTCCGCGCGCGGGATATGCGGCAAGCTGTCATGGATCGCATCGATGAAGGCGTGGCTGGTATCGTCGAAGGTCTGCGCGATGATCCGCCGGGTGACTTCGTTTCCCTCGGCCGACATGATGGCGCGCAGCCGCGTGAAACGCGCTCCGCCGCCGGCGAGATCACTGCCCGAAGAAAATGCCGGCAGCACGTAGGCGCGGACGATCGCCTCAAGCCTGTCCTGCAGATCGCGCACCCGCCTGGCAGCAGCCAGCAGTTCGAAGCGCCTGTGGTTCATCGGTCCGCAGTGACGCCGGTAGATTTCCAGCAGCAACGCGTCCTTGGTCTTGAAATGGTATGTCACGCTTCCCGGATTTGCTCCGGCAGCATGAGCGATATCGCGCACCGTCACGGCGCTGAAGCCGTTGGTCGAAAACAGCTCCTCCGCGGCCACGAGAATCGCTTCGCGCATGTTCGGCTTGCGCGTCTTTTCCTTGTTGGCGGATTTTCTGACCATAACACTTGTACTATTGTACAAATAAGTCGTACAAGTCAACAAGGACCACGGGCCGACGAGACCACTGCTCAGTGCATGGATCTGCAGGTCGCCGCCAATAGTGCCGGTGGGAACGAGGGAGCGTGCGAGACCGGCGCTGCCTCCGCGCGAGTTCTTTCCCCGGCTCGGTCTTTAGTCCGGGGAAAGCCATCGCCTCAGGCCTGAGGTTGGCCGTTTTCCCGACACGGTGCGCGCGGCTCAAGCGGCATGTCTGCGCATGGCGCCTTCGAGACCTGCGGACGGACGGGGGTGAGCTCTGTTTATAGGGGCAGCGCGGCAGTCGTCGGTACACGGACAAACCGGCGCGATTGACCCAGCGTGGACATTGGGCCACTCGAACTTCCAATCGTCCGCGAGGTGTAATGGGGCTATGATGCCTGCCATCACGCTACCAACAGACGGGTTACGGCTGTTCCGGCTTGAGAGCACCTGATTCAAGGAGCCGCTGCCGAACGGTCGCCAAAAGGCGGTAGGATTCCGCCACATCAGCGTAGCGTTTTTTTAATGCCGGTTCGCTGGTCGATCTTGCCAGTTCATCGAACTCGGCGGCCTTCTCCAGATATTCGGCCACGCTGCGCATGTCCTTGTCCCCAGCGCAAAGCAACGCACATGATAAACCGGGCGGGATCAACTATGGCGGCCTAACGATGAGCAATGAGAGGAATTAAGGGGTAACCCGCTAGATCGCACCTTGGGCCGACAAACGGGTTACGGCTGTTCGGGCTTGAGAGCACCTGTTTCAATGAGCCGTTGCAGCTCGCCGGCCAAGAGGCGGTAGCATTCAGCCACGTGAGCGTAGCGTGTTTTGAGGACCGCTTCGGAGGTCAATCTCGCCAGCTCATCGAACTCGGCTGCCGTTTCCAAATATTCGGCGACGCTGCGCATATCCTCGTCCCCTAGATCATGATCCGGTTAGCTGAATCGGATCATGATCTAATCTCTTTGTTTGAGCATGATCTTTTCGGGAAACCGCTTCGCACTTTTCCGGATCATGCTCTAGCACCAATCAACGCACATCTTAGACGAAAAGCCCGGCGGGAGCGCCGGGCAGATCATAGTATGACTAACGAATGCGAACATTTTTAATAAAAATGTAAGCGTCGCGCGGGAGCCGTCTGTTCACTTTGAAGCACGGGGCAATTATGGACGATGAAGACCTTCTCCCTTAACCATCTCGCTATGTTGGCAGGTCGCCAATGTCCGCTTTGTTATGCGAGGAGCTTGATTTTCCGTGGCGGGCTGGAGCTCTCTTTTTGCGAGATAGCGAGCGCTGCGAGCATTGTCCGGTTGCTGATCTCCAACTTCTGATAAATGTGATGGAGATGAACCTTGATCGTACCATCGCTAATATTCAGTCGACGACCAATTTCCTTGTTCGACAACCCTTCGGAGACCAAGCACATGATCTGGTGCTCGCGGTCTGTTAACGCCGTCAGCGCATTCTCCGTGACCGCGATTTGCTCCCGAGATACCTGATCAGAGGAAGGCCGCGGCAACAGTCTCTGTCCCTCCGCGACCTGCTGCAAGGACTTCACCAGAGATTCCAGCGCCGCATCCTTCAGAATTATGCCGTAGGCCGCGGCTGATATTGCCAGCTCGCGGTCTTCAACAGATGCGGTGAAAAAGACCACCCGCGTGGAAAAGCCCTCGGAGTTAACGATGCTGAGGATTTCCAACCCGGTCAGGCCAGGCATTGAGATGTCGAGAATGGCGATATCCGGCCTTAAACTCCGAATTGCTTCGATGCAGCTCATACCGTCGCTGCAACACGCAACAATTTTGAAGTTCTGTTGCGCCCCCAGCACCTTCCTCAAGCCCTGCACAACCACTGGAAAGCGGTCCGCAATCAACACATTGATACAACGCATGATTGGCCCTCAGCCCTGTCTCAAACCTGCTTCGATGAAGCTCTAGATCCTCCTTTTTGGATCATTTGTGGCGATCCTGACCGATGTTCGTTTCGGGCCGCCTTCGCAGGCCACCAAAGTGGCTTCTTGAAAGAAGAAAATGGTTTCGTCGGAACCCGTCTGGTGAAACCTCTTCACGCGCCCGTGAGCAAGTCCGCTCTGACCTTGTTGGTTTCATCCCTCAAGATGCGGTCCGCGGCCTCTAACGCGGCCCTTCGGGTTCGGATCATGCTCTGGTTTACGCAGACTGCATAAACTTGCCCGCGCGGCCTCTCCTCGGGATGAGGCCCAAAATTCAGTTCAGCTTCTCGATCGCCATCGCGACGCCTTGTCCGACGCCGACGCACATGGTGGCGCGCGCGCGCTTGCCGCCGCGTTTCTCCATCCCATGCACCGCCGTCAGCGCCAGCCGGGCGCCGCTCATGCCGAGCGGGTGTCCCAGCGCAATGGCGCCGCCATGCGGGTTGACGAAGTCGGCATCCTCGTTGACGCTTAGTTGACGCAGGCAGGCGATCCCCTGGCTGGCGAAGGCTTCGTTGAGTTCGATCAGGTCGAAATCGCTGATTTTCAGTCCCAGCCGCTCCATCAGCTTGCGTGTCGCCGGTACCGGACCGATCCCCATGATGCGCGGCGGCACCGCGGCCGAGGCGAGACCGAGAATCCGCGCCCGAGGGGTGAGGCCGTGCTTTTTCACCGCCGCTTCCGAGGCCAGAATCATCGCGGCCGCGCCGTCATTGACGCCGGACGCATTGCCCGCCGTCACCGTGCCGGGGTTGCGCACGATCGGCTTCAATTTGGTCAGGCCTTCGAGCGTGGTCTCGGGGCGCGGATGTTCGTCCTTGTCGACGATGACAGGTCCGGCCTTGCCGCCGGGCACCGAGATCGGAGTGATTTCCTCGGCGAAATAGCCTGACGCGATCGCCTTTCCGGCGCGCTGCTGCGAGCGGATCGCGAACGCGTCCTGATCGGCCCGTGACACCTGAAACTCCTCGGCAACGTTCTCGCCGGTCTCCGGCATCGCATCGACGCCGTATTGCGCCTTCATCAGCGGATTGATGAAGCGCCAGCCGATGGTGGTGTCGAAAATCTCGGCGGAGCGCGAAAACGCTTCCGGCGCCTTGCCCATCACGAAGGGGGCCCGCGTCATCGATTCGACGCCGCCGGCAATGGCGAAATCGATCTCGCCGGCGCGGATCGCGCGCCCCGCAGCGCCGACGGCGTCAAGGCCTGAAGCGCAGAGCCGGTTGAGCGTGAGGCCCGGGATCGAATCCGGCAGGCCCGCCAGCAGCAGCGCCATCCGCGCCACGTTGCGGTTGTCCTCGCCGGCCTGGTTGGCGCAGCCGAAATAGACCTCATCGACCCCTGACCAGTCGATTTTGGGGTTCCGCGCCATCAGGGCCTTGATCGGGGCCGCTGCCAGATCGTCGGCGCGGACTTTGGCGAGCGCACCGCCGAAGCGGCCGATCGGCGTCCGGACGGCATCGCATACAAATACATCACCCATTGATCTCTCCCTGGAATGCCACGGTTCCGCTGACCGGCTCGAATTGAGGGCAAGTTTTAGGAGCGGGTCTGCGGCAGGTCAATTGATCGCGTTGGCTTAAGCGGTGCTTTCGCGGGAGGTCGGTTAGGCCCACCGGTCCGGGGTCGCGCGCGAAGAGGCTGCAAGGGGTGGAAAACACGCAATGCCGCGGCAAAGCATTAGGATCGGCGGCTGAAATTTTGTAGTTTGCGAGAGCTGAAGCTCGGTTCTGATTGGATCAGAACCGGGCTCGAGATTTCTCATTTTGACGCGTTTTCTACCGCAGATAAGTCTACGCAATCTGCGTAAACTTGATTTGCTATGCGAACCGGTACCCACTGCACTCGAAAACGCTTTAATGACAATCCAGCCTTCCTTTCCCGCGCCATCAGATGCTGCGCCCGCCGCCGAGGCGGCGACGCGCGTGACGCCGATGATGGAACAATACCTTGAAATAAAGGCCGCCAATCCCGGACTGTTGCTGTTCTACCGGATGGGCGACTTCTACGAGCTGTTCTTCGAGGATGCCGAAATTGCCTCGCGCGCGCTCGGTATCATGCTGACCAAACGCGGCAAGCATCAGGGCATGGATATCCCGATGTGCGGCGTGCCGGTGGAACGCTCGGACGACTATCTGCATCGGCTGATCGCGCAAGGCCACCGCGTCGCGGTGTGCGAGCAGATGGAAGATCCCGCCGCCGCGCGCGCCCGCGGCAACAAGAGCGTGGTGCGCCGCGACGTGGTGCGGCTGGTGACGCCGGGCACGCTGACAGAAGATACGTTGCTCGACGCCAGGGCCAACAACTATCTGCTGGCGATCGCCCGCGCGCGGGGATCGGCGGGCGCCGACCGCATCGGGCTTGCCTGGATCGATATTTCCACCTCCGAATTCATCGTCACGGAGTGCACGCCCGGCGAACTCGCAGCGACGCTTTCGCGCATCAACCCCAATGAGGTGATTGTCACCGATGCGCTGTATGGCGATCCCGATCTGGGGCCAAACTTGCGCGAGCTTCCGGCGGTGACGCCGCTGACCCGCGACGTCTTCGACAGTTCAACCGCCGAACGGCGGCTGTGCGATTATTTCGCGGTCGCCACCATGGACGGCCTAAGCGCGATGTCGCGGCTCGAGGCGACCGCCGCGGCCGCGGCCGTCACCTATATCGACCGCACGCAGGTGGGAAAGCGTCCGCCGCTGTCGCCACCGTCGCGCGAAGCCGCCGGCACCACCATGGCAATCGATCCGGCGACCCGCGCCAATCTCGAACTGACCCGGACGCTCGCGGGCGAGCGGCGCGGATCGCTGCTCGATGCCATCGATTGCACCGTGACCCCCGCGGGATCGCGGCTCTTGGCGCAACGGCTGGCAGCCCCCCTCACCGACAGCGCTGGTATCGCGCGGCGGCTGGATGCGATCGCGGCATTCGTCGCGGATACCGCGGTTCGCGACGAGCTCCGCACCACGCTGCGCGCCGCGCCCGACATGTCGCGCGCGCTGGCGCGACTGTCCGTGGGACGCGGCGGCCCGCGCGATCTTGCAGGATTACGCGACGGCATTCTCGCCGCGGATCAGGCGCTGGCACAGTTGGCCGCGATGGAGCCGCCGCCGCAGGAGATCGCTGCGGTCATGGAGGCGTTGCGCCGCCCGTCGCGGGAATTGGCGCGTGAATTCGAACGCGCACTTTCTGAGCAATTGCCCCTGATCAAGCGCGACGGCGGTTTCGTTCGCGAAGGCTATCAGCCGGCGCTCGATGAGGCGCGCAATCTGCGCGACGCCTCGCGCCTCGTCGTGGCCTCGATGCAGGCGCGTTACGCTGATGACACGGGCGTCAAGGGTCTCAAAATCCGCCACAACAATGTGCTCGGCTATTTCGTCGAGGTCACGGCGCAGCATGGCGAGAAGCTGATGGCGCCGCCCTTGAATGCAACCTTCATTCATCGGCAGACGCTCGCCGGCCAGATCCGCTTCACGACATCGGAACTCGGCGAGATCGAAGCCAAGATCGCCAATGCCGGCGACCGCGCGCTGGGGCTGGAGCTGGAAATCTTCGAACGGCTCTGTGCGTTGGCGATTGCGGCCAGCGACGACCTGCGCGCCGCCGCCCATGCTTTTGCAATCCTCGACGTCGCCACCGCGCTGGCAAAACTCGCGGTCGACGACAATTATGTGCGGCCGGAGGTCGATGCGTCACTGGGCTTCGCCATTGAAGGCGGCCGGCATCCGGTGGTCGAGCAGGCCTTAAAGCGCGACGGTCAGCCGTTTATCGCCAATGCCTGTGATCTTTCGCCGGCACCCGGACAGAAATCGGGCCAGATCTGGCTGATCACGGGTCCGAACATGGCGGGCAAATCGACCTTCCTGCGCCAGAACGCGTTGATTGCGCTGATGGCGCAGGCCGGCTGTTTCGTGCCGGCGTCGCGGGCTCGGATCGGCATCGTCGACCGGCTGTTCTCGCGCGTCGGCGCGGCGGATGATCTGGCTCGCGGCCGCTCCACCTTCATGGTCGAGATGGTGGAAACCGCCGTCATCCTCAACCAGGCCAGCGAACGCTCGCTGGTGATCCTCGACGAGATCGGCAGGGGGACCGCGACCTTCGACGGGCTGTCGATCGCCTGGGCCGCGATCGAGCATCTGCATGAAGCCAATCGTTGCCGCGCGCTGTTCGCCACCCATTACCACGAGCTCACCGCGCTCTCGGCGAAGCTGCCTCGGATGTTCAACGCGACGGTCCGGGTCAAGGAATGGCAGGGCGACGTCGTGTTCCTGCATGAAGTGTTGCCGGGTTCGGCCGACCGCTCCTACGGCATTCAGGTGGCGAAGCTCGCGGGGCTGCCCCCGCCTGTGATCGCGCGGGCCAAATCGGTTCTCGCCAAACTGGAGGCGCAGGATCGCGGCCAGACCGCACGCGCGCTCGCCGACGATCTGCCGCTGTTCGCGGTGCCATCGCGCGCTAGCGCCGAGCCCGCGCCGCCGAGCGAGACGGAAAGGCTGATTGAGGCCGTGAAGGCGCTGCACCCGGATGAAATGTCGCCGCGCGAGGCGCTGGAAGCGCTGTATGCGCTGAAGGCTAAGCTGCCGAAGCGGTAGGAGTTCCTCATCCAGAGGAGCGGCCACGTGGCCGCGTCTCGAAGGATGAGGCCCGACTGCGGCCTCGTGGTTCGAGACGCGCGAAGACGCGCTCCTCACCACGAGGATCAACGCGCGAGCTTTCTGCGCCCCAGCCACCACAGTCCCAGGTTCCAGCCGATGCAGGTCGCGAGCGCGAGGCAGAGCCCGATCGCGGAGCCGAATTGCAACACGGCGAGATGCAGCACGGCGATCGCGACGCCAAATCCCAGCAAGCCCCAGCCGCTGTTGGCGACCACGGCGGCGGTGGCCGGCCCGCCGATCCGCGGGTGCAGAATCAGCATGATGCTGGAGAAGACCGCCGGGAACAGCGCGATGGTTCCGCTGACATTGGGGCCGACCCAGCCGGACAGGGCCGTGACCGTTGCCACCAATGTAGCAACCAGCGCCGCGCGCAAGGGAATATCGTACCAGCGGCGCGTGATCAGCGGCATTTTGACGTGGCGGAAGCGCCGCAGCAGCGGCAGGCAGATCGCAAACGCCACCGCATTGGCCATGAGGCCGGTGGTAAGCGTCCACGGGACCAACCGCTCCACTGCCGCCAGCAGCATCCATACCACCATCGCGCCGCCGGTACTGATCGCGACATTGTGGCGCTGCGCCAGCACCACATAGGTCAACCCCATAAAGATGGTCCCGGCATTGATCGGCAGGCTCGCCAGCGCGCCCTGCGCGATGAACGCCGCATCGTGATCGAGCGCGAGAAACACATAGGAAGGACCCGCCGAAAACGGCAGCGTCGCGACCAGCGCGCCGATCACCGGGCCCGATCGCTCGGTGATGAAAGATGCCGTCACCACGAACGCGGCCGCCACGGCCATCCGCAGCACGAGCATCAGAATGAAAGTGAGATCGGGGGACATGGGGGCTCGCGCGGGGGGTCATCTCCCTCCCCCCTTGCGGGGGAGGGTCGGGGAGGGGGTAAGCCGCGTGCACTCAGCCCGCGGCACCCCCACCTCTAACCCCTAAGAGCGAGCTTCGCTCGTCTCGACCCCGCAAGGGGGAGGGGAACACGCTAACGCATCACACCCTTTGCATCGTCACCGAAACCTTCGGCCCGTTCTTGATGGTCTGATAGACCACGCAATAGCGCTCGGTGAGCTTCAGAAGCAGATCGAGTTTTTCCTGTGGCGCCGATGTATCGACGTCGAAGCGCAGACGGATTTCGGCGAAACCGACCGGCACCTCCTTGTCGACGCCAAGCGTGCCGCGGAAATCGAGATCGCCTTCGGCGGTCACGATGCCGGTTTTCAGCGGGAGTTCGATGGCGGTCGCCACCGATTTCAGGGTGACGCCGGCGCAGGCGACCAGCGCTTCCAGCAGCATGTCGCCGGAACACAATTCAAGCCCGGAACCGCCGGTCGCGGGATGCAGCCCAGCCACCGCCAAAGCGCGGCCGGTCTCGACCTTGCAGGCGATGCCTTCGTTGTCGATCGAGCCCTTGGCCCTCAATGTGATGAACGCGGCCTTCGGATCGCTCTTGTATTTTTCCTTGATCGGGGCCTGCGTGGCGCGGAGTTCGGCGGCGTCCATATCGTGCTCCAGAAGAAATTGTGCATCGGATGTAATGAAAGATTGCTCCGGTGTCACCATTTGGTCTGGCATGGCAGTTCTTCTCGACTTAAAAATACCTTCCTATTTCAATCGGTTAACCGGATATTTGGGCGGGGGATGGGCGCGCCCAGCGCCCTGCCATGGGAACCGCCGCGGTCCAGGCCGAGGGAAGGCGGCATGGATCGGCTGCCTTTTTTTGAATGTCCGTGACAGGCTCAGTGCCGTCCGATATCGGGGTAGCTAATGGATAGCGTTGTCACACAGGCCCGGTCCGAGGCCGACGAGCGTTTCGATACCGCGAGGATTACCGCCGCGGTCGACGCGCTCGCCGCGCAGCATTCGGGGCGCGAAGACGTTTTTCGCGCCGCCGTGGCGAAACTCTTGAAGGCCGAGCTGATCGCCGCGCGCGCCACGGCGCAGGCCGTGCTGCTGAAAGACCGGCACGGGCGGCGTTGCGCCGAGCGGCTGTGTTTCGTCCAGGACGAAATCATCCGCATTCTGTTCGCCGCCGCCACGCGCCATCTTTATCGCTCGCCGATCCCCTCGGGCGCCGAGCGCATGGCGGTCGTTGCTACCGGCGGTTATGGCCGCGGGTTGATGGCGCCGGAATCCGATATCGATCTCCTGTTCATCCTGCCCTACAAGCAAACCGCCTGGGGCGAGCAGGTCGCCGAGGCCATACTCTACTGTCTCTGGGATATGGGATTGAAGGTCGGCCACGCGACGCGCTCGGTCGATGAATCGATCAGGCAGGCCCGCGGCGACATGACGATCCGCACCGCGATCCTCGAGACCCGGTTTCTGACCGGGGATGAGCCGCTTTATAATGAGCTGGTGGCGCGGTTCGACAAGGAGGTGGTGCAGGGCACCGCCGCGGAATTCGTGACCGCCAAGCTTGCCGAGCGCGAAGAGCGGCACCGCCGCGCCGGGCAATCGCGCTATCTGGTCGAACCCAACGTCAAGGACGGCAAGGGTGGCCTGCGCGACCTGCACACGCTGTTCTGGATCGCGAAATACGTCTATCGCGTGCGCGAGACCGACGAGTTGCTCGAGCGCGGCGTGTTCGACGCGCAGGAATACCGCACCTTCCGCCGCTGCGCGGATTTTCTGTGGTCGGTCCGCTGCAACATCCATTTCTTCTCGGGCCGCGCCGAAGAGCGGCTGTCATTCGACATGCAGCGCGAGATCGCGATCCGGCTGGGATATACCTCGCATCCCGGCATGCAGGATGTCGAACGCTTCATGAAGCACTATTTCCTGGTCGCCAAGGAGGTCGGCGACCTCACCGCGATCCTGTGCGCCAAGCTGGAAGATCAGCAGGCGAAACCGGTGCCGGTGCTCAGCCGCATGATGGCGCGGTTCCGGCCCTCCGCCAACCGGCGGCGGGTGCCCGAGAGCGACGATTTCATCGCCGACAACAATCGCATCAATCTGGCCGCGCCCGATGTCTTCAAGCACGATCCGGTCAACCTGATCCGGATCTTCCGCCTCGCGCAGAAGAACAACCTGGCCTTTCATCCCGATGCCATGCGCACGGTGACGCGTTCGCTCAAGCTGATCAACACCCAGCTGCGCGACGATCCCGAAGCCAACCGGCTGTTCATGGAAATCCTGACGTCGAACGACGCGGAAGTCGTGCTGCGGCGCATGAACGAAACCGGCGTGCTCGGCCATTTCATCCGCGCCTTCGGCAAGATCGTGTCGATGATGCAATTCAACATGTACCACCACTATACGGTGGACGAGCATCTGTTGCGTTGCGTCGGCTACCTGCAGGAGATCGAACGCGGCGGCAACGACGAATTCATCGTCGCCAGCGATTTGATGCGCAAAATTCGCCCCGAGCACCGCGCGGTGATCTATATCACGACGCTGCTGCACGATATCGCCAAGGGACGTCCCGAGGATCACTCGATCGCCGGCGCCAAAGTGGCGCGACGGCTGTGCCCGCGGCTCGGCTTCAACGCGGCCGACACCGAACTGGTCGCGTGGCTGATCGAACAGCATTTGACGATGTCCACGGTGGCGCAATCGCGCGACCTGTCGGACCGCAAGACCATCGAGAATTTCGCCGCCGTCGTCCAGTCGGTCGAGCAGATGAAGCTGCTGACGATCCTGACCACCGCCGATATAAGGGGCGTCGGTCCCGGCGTCTGGAACGGCTGGAAGGCGCAGCTCCTGCGCACGCTGTATTACGAGACCGAACCGGTGCTGACCGGGGGCTTCTCGGAAGTCAACCGCGCGCAGCGCATCGCCGTGGCCCAGCGGGAATTTCGCGCGGCTTTCACGGAATGGCCGGAGCAGGAACTCAATGCCTATGTCGCGCGGCATTATCCCGCGTACTGGCTCAAGGTCGAACTGCCCCGCAAGATCCGCCATGCCCGCTTCCTGCGGCAAGCCGAACAGGCCGGCCACAAGCTGGCGATCAATGTCGGCTTCGATGAAGCGCGCGGCGTCACCGAACTCACCATTCTCGCGATGGACCATCCATGGCTGCTGTCGATCATCGCCGGCGCCTGCGCTTCAGCGGGCGCCAATATCGTCGACGCGCAGATCTACACCACCACCGACGGCCGCGCGCTCGACACCATCGCGATCACACGGGAATACGATCGCGACGAGGACGAAGGGCGGCGCGCGACGCGGATCGGCGAGATGATCGAGGATGTGCTGGAGGGCAAGCTGCGCCTGCCCGAAGTGGTGGCGCGCCGCGCCGCCGGACGCGGCAAGCTGCGTCCATTCGTGGTCGAGCCGGAAGTGACCGTCAACAATCAGTGGTCGGACCGTTACACGGTGATCGAGGTGTCCGGCCTCGACCGGCCGGGCCTGCTTTATGAGCTGACAACCGCAATTTCGAAGCTCAATCTCAACATCGCCTCGGCCCATGTCGCGACCTTCGGCGAGCGCGCCCGCGACGTGTTCTACGTCACCGACCTGTTGGGGGCGCAAATCACCGCGCCGACGCGGCAGGCCGCGATCAGGAGCGCGCTGGTCCACCTTTTGGCCAACGAGCAGGCCGCGGCATAGGCCGTTCGGCGGTCTTCACGGTCTAACCGGAATCTCGCCGAACGTCTTGCCGGGAGCGAGCGGCTTCAGGCGAATGAGCCGCGAGTCCTCCACCGCGGCCTGCCGGTGCTTCACGGCTTCCCGATAGACGGGATCGCGGATCATTTCGACAAACGCGGCAACGCTGGGATATTCGGCGATGAAGCAATGGTCCCAGCGCTCGTCGGATGGTCCGATCAGCATCAATTCGAAACTGCCTTGCCAGACCACCTTGCCGCCGAGGCGCATGAATACCGGCCCGCTGTCGCGGCCGTAGGCCGCATAGGCTTCCGCGCCGGTGGCGGTCCGTCCGTCGGGATAGGCGGCGCGATCGCGCAAACGGACCAGATTGAGCATGTGGATCGGCCCTGCGCGATTGTTGTCGCGAAACCGGGCGAACACTTCCCTCGTCGGATCGACATGGCCTGTCATCGTCATTGCCTCACTGCCAGCCATCGCCTGCCGCGGCGTGCTATCATCATGCAGGCGATTTTTCGCTTCGCGTCTTATAGCGTTTTCGAGCGAAGTGGATATCGGTTCGCATAGCAATCAAGTTTACGCGGATTGCGTAGACTTATCTGCGGTAGAAAACGCGTCAAAATAAGGAACCAGAGCATCGGTTCTGCTTGAATCAGAACCGAT
>JBKQRS010000128.1:0-4126 GCA_052143915.1 Bradyrhizobium sp. | reverse complement strand
AGGTTACGGCCGGTCAGGTTCTGATCGAGCTTGACCGGACGGTCACGCAAGCCGAGCGAAAGCACGTAGTGCACGACCTCATCGCGAGCCAGCTCGACGTTGCCCGACTTGCCACCCTTCGCGACAGTTTTGAGTCGGGAGCCATTCCCCATGACATAGCCATACCTCCCGGTGCATCGGAAGCAGATGCGACCCGGACGAGCTCGTCAATGCGAGCGCAGGCAGGCGAGCAGTTGGCAAAGCTGGCTTCCGTCATTCGGCAGATCGAGCAGAAGCGGGCTGAAGCCGACTCGGTTACCGCGACCATCGTCAAGATCGACGCCACCATGCCGCTTCTGGAAGAAAGCGCCACGATCCGGCGCAAGGCGATGGAGATCCAATACGGCAACCAAATCGCCTATCTCGACGCGCAGACCCGGCTGGTCGAGCAGCAGAATGAGCGGCTGGTCCAGCAACGCAAGTTCGCAGAAATCGCCGCGGCCCGCCAGGCGCTGGAACAGCAGGTCGAGCAGACCAAGGCCGGCTATGAGCATCAGGTCCTGAACGATCTTTCGGACGCCGAAAAGAAAGTGGCGGAACTGAGCCAGGACCTCATCAAGGCCGACCAGAAGACCGGTGAGCAGATTTTGCGGTCGCCAATCGACGGCACGGTGCAGCAGCTCGCGATTCACACCGTCGGCGGCGTGGTCACACCTGCGCAACAGTTGATGACCATCGTGCCAACGGACAGCCATCTCGAAGCAGAGGCGATGATTTCCAACCGCGACATCGGCTTCGTCAGCGCCGGCCAGCAGGCCGAAGTTAAGATCGATACCTTCAATTTCACGCGCTACGGGCTGCTACAGGGAAAAGTGGTGAGCGTTTCGCAAGATGCCATCGTCCGCGACAAGCCGAATGCCAAATCCGGCGACCAAAAACCCGGCGGGGCATTGTCCGAATCGAGTGAGCCCGAAGGCCAGGAGCTTCTCTATTCCGCGCGGGTCTCGCTCGATGAAACCAAGATGCAGATCGAGGACAAGATGGTCAATCTCGCACCGGGAATGGCGGTTACCGTCGAAATCAAGACCGGAACGCGCCGGCTGATCGAATATCTGATGTCGCCGTTGTTGCGGTATCGGCAGGAGAGCCTGCGAGAAAGGTGATCAGAACAAGATTATAGTCCGCGGGCGACGGCTCGAACATAGTGATGGCTACAGCACAAGTATTCCCTTCTGTTTCATCTCAGACTTAAGCCAAAAGTTGAGATCGGAATATTTGGCGAATACGTCGGGAGGAATGCAGGCCTCCCGATTTTGATGTTCTACTTTCGTACCAACCTTGTGCATTCCCGGCATTCCAATGTGAGCGTCATATTCAGGCTCGTCATAGCTGAGGTTTTCGAAATCGTGCTCGTACCAAGCCTCGCCGAGCTCTTGGTAGAGGCGCTGGAGCACGGAGGCGGGGCTGCGAACCAACGTATCATAATTGATCACGATCAGCTTGCCGGCCTGCTGACTGAACCAGGCTTCGCGGAGCGAACTCCACGCCAGCCCGATCAGGCCATTTTCCGAATTCATCAGCGTTTCGATACGGGAATAAACCGAACTTCCCGGCTTGTAGTCAAATACCCTTGAAAGCTGCAGCGGATTCTTGCGCAGCATGCGCTCGATGCTGTCGATAATCCAGCCGAGATCGCGCACACAGCAGATGACGCGGGCTTGCGGGTAGAGATCGTTCAGCAGCGGCAGCTTTCCGGTCCAGGTCCTGTTCGTATCGAACACGACGTGGCCTGCCGGCACATCCGCATAGTACGAATCAAAGATTCCCCTGAGGATGGCGCGGCGGCGCTCGTCGTTGAAGAACACCGAAAATTCGCTTGAACCGCTCATCTTTGGCATCACAGCGCCCATAAGGGAGGCAACCGGGCTCGTTACCGCGGCGCAAAAGCGAGGATTTTGTTGCAACAGCGCGCTCAACACGGTCGATCCCGATCGGGGCAGTCCCGAAATCAGATGAACCCTGTAACTCATTGAACCAACCTCTTCCTCCTCATCAAAAAACGTCCGGCTTCGCTTCTGTCGTGCGTATTTGTTTCGACGTTCTTGCGAATGTCATCACTCCGGTGGAGATCGAAAGAAGATAGCATGATGATCTCGCTCTTGCTGTATCATGGAAGTTTGATTGAATATTTTTTCTGTCTCTTAATTTTTTCTTGCGATTTTTGATAGGTTGTAACATCATCTCGATACGTTGCGAGGTAGCAGCGAGGAAAATAGGGGGACGAGCCTTCGCACCATCGATCTCGCTTCGTCAACCGTCGTACTCGGCGCCTTCGACGAGTGCCGGTGTGTGCTTGATCCGGCGGTCTGCACGTCGCTGTGCCTCCAACTGAATTCGACTTTTCTGCGGCAAAGTAGCTGGCCGATTGCCCGTTGGCTGAAAGGAAGTCTGTTGTGCTTTTGAAAGACCCGAGTCAGGTTGTTCATGTCCTAGCAAGATCCGGCGCTGCAATGGTTCGTCAGCCCCGCGCGTGTTCAGTATTGATCTCAAAAGAATTGAAACTGAACGAGCCATCTTTACGTGCTTCAAAGCGGCAGCATGCGGTTGAATTTCTGATTAGGGCGGAACTCTAGCGTGACTATAGCATCTATCGCACGTTACGCGTTGCGCGCGGGTTTTGTTTTTCCATTTCTTGCGATTCTAGCGTTCGTCGCTGATAAGCCGCTCTCGCAGTTTTTAAATCCCGTGGGGTTTGGTGAAGGAGAGGCTTCAAATTTGTCCGTTTTGAGAGATCAGTATGCATTCTTGCAAAGGCAAGGCCTGACAAATGATTATTCAATTTTTGATTTTCAGTTATTTGAGCTCTTTATTTGGATCGCTTTGGTCATCTGTATGATTCGAATTCTGGGCGCCCTCCTTTCATCTGATGTGCTCGAATCTTTTCGAAACTTTGTGGAAAAATTGAAGGTGCGAGGCAGATCAACTCGCGGTGCCATTCTTTTTTTTATGGGCGTAGGATTTCTGGCGATGGTCATGGCCACGAACTTCGCGTTCGATGTTCATTCTGATCCAATGCGCTCGTTAATGACATTCGCGCCTCGCGCATTCATCTGTCTTGCCGTGATGCTGTTCTGTTGGGGATCACTCTTCTTTACCGAGGGGGCACTCCTTGTCTTCTTTTTGGTTCGGGAGCGCATTAAATCCAACCGTTCTGACAGTACGCCAACTTAGAAAGGAAGTTAAATCATGGCCGAAGAAGGTGGCGCTCGCGGCTCGTCGTTTGGGCTTCCGGATATCACGTTGCAGGGTGCTGCAAGCACCTACGACGCGTCGTTTGCGTATTTAAAAGTTATGAACCCGGCTGGTGTTTCCGCTATCGATGCAGCGTCTTCAGCCTTTGGCTACACCTTTCTTGGTGCGGGAGTGTTGATTGGAACCCTCCAGGACGGAGGTTGGAACGGCGGCATCAAAAATGCTGTGGCAGGGATGTCCGCTATTGATGGGGCTGCGCTCGGTGCGTTCTATGGCGAGTTGTATGCTGGCCCGTGGGGTGCCGCGGGTGGCGCAATTGTAGGAGGGCTTGGACTAAACGCCGGGGTTTCTTGGCTGTTTGATCAGACGCTAGCGATTGTTGACGCTGGCGGTCGGGGGGACACTCTCTCTCCGCTGATGCTTGAGCTCCAGAAGTTCCAAGGGTCGCCGCTTCCCTATACGCAAGAATATCTTCAATATCTCAGTCAGGTTAATGGTGGCGTATCAAGGGGCGGAGGCGACTCGTCGCAAGCGTCGGTGTTTGACACGGGCGCGCCAGCTGCGCCGTTCGTTTTGTCCAACCAGTCTCTTTCTCCCGAAAATCAAGATCCTTTCGGTCATGGTGTCGGAAACGGCCAGGTCGGCGACGGCAACGGTATCGGAAATGGATGGAGCGATCAGCAGAATCTGTCTTACGGCACAAATTTGAATGGGAGCGGATCATCGGGCCAGATCGGTGATGGTAACGGCATCGGAAATTGGTGGGACGTCTCGACAAATTTTACTCCGACAAATCCCAACCCGTGGACAGTTGACGCAGCCGGAGAGGTCAACGGCAATATCTATAATACTGGTTTCGGTTTACCGGGCGCTGATGGCTCAGGCAGCAGCTTCG
>JBKQRS010000127.1:0-41090 GCA_052143915.1 Bradyrhizobium sp. | reverse complement strand
CGCGGCGACGCCGGCCGGCGTCCCCGTCATGATGATATCGCCGGCGCCGAGCGCGACCTGTTGCGACAATTGCCAGATGATCTCCGGCACGCTCCAGATCAACTCGCTAAGGTCGCCTTTCTGCTTTTCGACGCCGTTGACTGAGAGCCAGATCTTGCCCTTGGCCGGGTGACCGATCTTCGAGGCCGGCTGCATAGCGCCGCAGGGCGCCGAATGGTCGAACGACTTGCCGACTTCCCATGGCCGCTCCTTCTTGCGCGCGGCCAGCTGCAGATCGCGGCGCGTCAGGTCGATGCCCACCGCGTAGCCATAGACGTGCTCGAGCGCCTTGTCGGCGGGGATATTGAGGCCGCCGCTCTTCATGGCGACGATCAATTCGACTTCGTGGTGCAGATCCTTTGTCAGCGGCGGGTAGGGGATGGTGGCGCCGTCCGGCTCGAGCATGTCGGCATGCTTGGCGAAGAAGAACGGCGGCGCCCGCTCGTCATTGCCCATCTCGCGGATGTGCTCGAGATAGTTGCGCCCGACGCACCAGATGCGGCGCACGGGATACGACTTGGATTCCCCGGCGACCGGGATCGCGGCTTGCGCTGGGGCGGGAATGACGTAGGAGGTGGCGTTCATGAAAAGGTCTCGGCAGGGTTGGGGTTGAAACTCAAGGGCTGGCTTTTACGCGCTCGCGCTGATCGGCGCCAGCATCGCAGGCCCGGCATCGCGGTGTTGCAGGCGGAAGAACGACGCATAGCGCCCGCCGCGGCGCAAGAGATCGTCGTGCCGCCCGCGCTCGACGATCTCGCCGCCCTCGACCACCAGGATGGCGTCGGCGTGCATGATGGTGTGGAGGCGATGGGCGATGACGATGGTGGTGCGGTTCTGGCAAAGATGTTCGATCGCTTCCTGCACCTGCTTCTCAGATTCTGAATCCAGCGCCGCGGTCGCCTCATCGAGCAGGATGATCGGCGCGTTCCGCAACAGCGCGCGCGCCACCGCGACCCGCTGGCGCTGGCCGCCGGACAATTGCGCGCCGTGCTCGCCGACCGGGGTGTCGTAGCCGAGCGGAAAACCCATGATGAAATCGTGCGCGCAGGCCGCCTTCGCCGCAGCCACGATCTCGGCCTCGCTGGCGCCATGCTTGCCGAACGCGATGTTGGCCCCGATGGTGTCGCGAAACAGGTACACATCCTGTCCGACATAGGCCGTCTGCCGGCGAAGCGATTGCCGCGACACATTGGCGATCGACTGCCCGTCGATCAGGATATCGCCGCTGTCGGCCTCATAGAAGCGCAGCAGCAGCGCCAGCACCGTCGATTTGCCGCCGCCGGAAGGGCCGACCAGCGCCGTGACCTTGCCGGGCTCGGCCACAAAACTCATGCGATTGAGCACCGGCTCGTTCGGCCGGTAGGCGAAGCTCACGTCGCGCAATTCGACCCGCGCATCGGTCAATTTCAGCGCCGGCTTGTCGTCGTCGTCGGGCTCGCTGGCCGGACTGTCGACGATCTCAAGCAGTTTCCGGGCGCCGATCAGGCTGGAGTTCAATTCGATATTGAGGCGCGCCAGACGCTTGGCCGGCTCGTAGGCCAGAAGGAACGCGGTCAGGAACGAGAAAAACTGGCCAGGCGTCGCGCCCAGTGCGACGACGCTATAGCCGCCATACATCAGCCCGCCCGCGACCGCCAGCCCGCCGAGCGTTTCCATCAAGGGGCTCGAACGATTGGAAACCCGTGCCATCTTGTTGGCGTTGAGTTCGACCGCGGTGATGCTGGCGTCGATGCGCATCCGCATCGTCTCCTCCAGCGTGAAGGCCTTGACGGTGCGGATGCCCTGCAGCGATTCCTGCATGGTCTCCATGATGTCGGCGGTGCCGGTGAACTGGGTATGGGCGAGGCCCTTGATCCGCTTCACCAGTTTGCGCAGCACCAGCATGGCGGGCGGCGCCACCGCAAACCCCAATAGTGCCATCAGGGGATCCTGCATCACCATCACCGCGATCAGCCCGATCAGGGACAACACGTCGCGGCCGACGGCGTTGATCAACAGGCTGAGCACCTGCGTGACGGAATTGGCTCCCGCAGTCAGCCGTGCCAGGAATTCGGATGAATGCCGGTCGGAGAAAAAGCCGACGCTTTCGCTCATCAGTTTGGCGAACAGCCGGCGCTGGTTGTTGGCGAGGATGGCATTGGAGATTTTCGATAAAATCACCTGGTGGCCGTAGGTCGCCGCGCCCTTGAGAATGAAGATGACGACGGTGACGCCGGACAGGATCGCGATGCCGCGGATATTCTTGTCGACATAGGCCTGATTGATGACCTGACCGAGCAGATAGGCGGAGCCGGCTGTCGTCGCGGCCGAGACGGCCATCAGCGCAAACGCCAGCAGATAGCGTCGCCAGTAGGCGACGCCCTGTTCCATGATCAGGCGGCGAATCAGGATCGCGGCGCCATAGGGATCGTCAGTGATCTTCTTCGGAAGTTCGGTCATCCGCGTTCCATTGACAGCGTTGGGCGGCCCGTGCCTTACGTGTCAGGGTTGCTCCGAAACATCCGTCTCCTTGCCTGCTATGTGGGGGATTTTCAAGCCAAATCAGGGCTTGCGTCGGCCGGGATTTTCAGGCCGAAACCGCGTGCTCGAGCTCGCCATGGCGCTCGCGCAGCAGTTTCTCTTCCCAGGCCAGCGCATGGGCTGCGATGGTTGCGAGATCATCGTACTGCGGCGTCCAGTCCAGCAGGCCGCGGATGCGGCCGGTATCGGCGACCATCGTCATGATGTCGCCGGGCCTGCGCGCGGAATATTGAACCGCGAAATTGCGCCCGGAGACGCGGCGTACCGCCTCGATGGTCTCCAGCACCGAGTAGCCGCGGCCGTAACCGCAATTCAGCGTGGTGGACGCCCCGCCGCCACGCAAATACGCCAGCGCCGCGCGATGCGCCTGTGCAAGATCGCTGACGTGGATGAAATCGCGGATGCAGCTTCCGTCCGGCGTCGGATAATCGGTTCCGAACACGTCGATCTTGGCGCGCTGCCCGGTGGCCGCCTCGACCGCGATTTTCAACAGATGCGTCGCGCCGACCGTTGCCAGTCCGATCCGCGCCTGCGGATCGGCGCCCGCCACGTTGAAGTAGCGCAGCGCGACATAGTTCATGCCGTGCGCGGAGGCCACATCATGCAACATGATTTCGGCCATCAGCTTCGAGGAGCCGTAGGGCGACATTGGCCGGGTCGGTGCATGTTCGGGAACCGGCACCTGATCCGGATTGCCGTACACGGCAGCGGTCGAGGAAAAGATGAAGCGGTTGACGCCGCATTTGACCGCCGTGTGCAGCAGGCTGCGCGTGGTCATGGTGTTGTTGCGGTAGTAGCCGAGCGGATCGCGCATCGATTCCGGCACCACCACGGAGCCGGCAAAATGAATGATGCTTTCCACCTGGTGCGCGGCGATCACGCCCTCGACGAGGTTCTCGTCGGCGGCGTCCCCGATGAACAGCGGCACGCCTTCGGGCAGGAACGCGGAGAATCCGGTGGAGAGATTGTCGATCACGACCACGCTTTCGCCGGCTTCCACCAGCGCGTGAACCATGTGACTTCCGATATAGCCGGCACCGCCGGTAACAAGCACGGTCATGAACTCACCCGTCTCCCGACGCATGATCCGCCAAAGTGTGAGCGGTTGGGCGAAAAGATCATGCGCCTTTCATCTAGGTCTGATGCTATCGAGATCGCGGTGAAGAGGGGGTTTCGGCGCGGGCGAACTGGCCACTATGCTTAATGTTGCGTATAGGAAATGCGCGAAACGGAGCCTGACGTGCTGCCTCTGAACATTCCCGCCGGTAATCTGCAGCTGATCGTGCCAAATTTGCACAGGCGCTATTCCGGCGTCACCGCGACCAACCGCATGGTGGCGCCGAGGCTCGCCGGGATGTTCCAGGCAGCGTGGCTCGGTCCCAATGCACCCGACGGCATCGCGCGTATCGGAATAGCGGATCTCTTGAAATTGTGGCGAAGGCCTGCGCCCTTGATCTGGCACGCGCGGCGCAACAACGAGATGATCGCAGGCCTGCTGCTGAGATCGCTCGGCTGGCCATTGAAACTGGTGTTCACCTCGGCGGCGCAGCGGCATCACAGCTGGATCACGCGGTGGCTGATCAGAAGGATGGACGCGATCATCGCCACCAGCGACATCTCGGCGTCGTTTCTCAAGCGCAAGGCGACGGTGATCCTGCACGGCGTCGACACCGATCGCTATGCGCCGCCGGCCGGTCGCGCAGCCGCCTTTGCGGAAACCGGCTTGCCGGGCCGCTACGCCATCGGCTGCTTTGGCCGGGTGCGGTCGCAAAAGGGCACCGACGTCTTCGTGGAAGCGATGTGCAGGCTGCTGCCGCGCTATCCCGATTTCTCCGCCGTCGTGGTCGGGGCCATCGTGACGGAACAACAGGGCTTTGCGAACGATCTGAAAAGGCGGATCGAGGCCGCGGGCCTCACGTCACGCATCGTCATGACGGGCGAACTTCCGATCGAAGAGGTGCCGCGCTGGTACCAGCGGCTGACGATCTACGCCTTCACCTCGCGCAATGAAGGTTTTGGGCTGACGCTGATCGAGGCGATGTCGGCAGGAAGCGCGCTGGTGGCGTCGCGCGCGGGCGCCGCAGAGGTCGTGGTCGAGGATGGCGTCACGGGCGTGCTGACGCCTTCAGGCGATGTCGAAGCGCTGGTGGCGGCACTTGAACCCTTAATGCGCGATCCGGCTTCCGCGGCGGCAATGGGCGAGCGGGGCCGCGCGCGGGTGCTTGAGAAATTCAGCCTGGACGCGGAAGCAAACGCGATCGCCGCGGTTTATCGCTCTCTGGTCTGAGCCATAACATCAGCGACAAACGCATCGAGATCGCCACCGGAAAACAGAAAGCCCGGCAGCCCTGCGGCTTCAGCCGCCTCGATATCGGTCGCCCGGTCGCCGATGACAAAACTGCCTTCGCGCCGCACTGGCCAATGCTCCATAAGGTCATGGATCATGCCGGGGCTCGGCTTTCGCCAGTGATGATCCTCGAGATAGCCCTCGACCGATCCGTCGGGATGATGCGGGCAATACCGGATATCGTCGATGTGGGCGCCTTGCGCGGCGAGCTCGGTACACATCCAGTCGTGCAAGCTGTTGAGATCGTCCTCGGTGAAGAAGCCGCGCGCCACGCCGGATTGATTGGTGAAAAAGAACACGAAATATCCGGCCTCGTTAAGCCTCTTGATCGCCTTCGCCGCGTTCGGCATCCAGCGGATCCGTTCGCGCGTGCCCATGTAGCCGTCGTCGTGATTGATGACGCCGTCGCGGTCGAGGAAAGCGGCGGGCCTTAACGCGGAGCGGGCCGAACCAGTCCCGCTCATTTTCCGCGTGCCCCGCGCATCAACGCCTGCTCGACCTCGTCGCAGATACCGTGCGCGACAGTGAGGTGAATCTGCTGGATGACCGCCGTATCGTCGCTGGGCGCGACCAGGAGATGATCGCAGAGTGCACCGAGCGTTTCGCCCTTGCTGCCGGTGAAGCCGACGGTGATAAGCCCGCGCTCCCGCGCCGTGCGCAACCCCGCCAGAATGTTCGGCGAGCGGCCCGAGGTGGTGAGCCCGAGCAGCACGTCACCCTGCCTGCCGAGACCGGCGACCTGTCGCGCGAACACCTGTTCGAAGCCGTAGTCATTGGCGATCGCCGTCAGCGCCGAGGTGTCGGTGGTCAGCGCGATGGCCGCGTAAGCCGGCCGGTCCTGTTTGTAGCGGCCGACGATTTCGGCGGCGATATGCTGGGCGTCGGCGGCGCTGCCGCCATTGCCGATGATCAGGAGCTTGTTGCCTGCGTTGAGCGCCCCGACGATGACGTCGGCGATTTTCTGCGCGGCGGCGAGGAGCGCTGCGTCCCGGCTCGCGCGCTCGAGCGCTGCGAGCGAAAGCGTCAGATGGGCCCCGATCGGGTCTTTGGAATTCTGGCTCAAACGACACCGTGAGAGGTTTCAGGTTCGATCTTTGGTAATGACCGCGCCGAGGCTGCGCAAGCGCGCTGGGCTCAGGGCGCGGTGCCGGCCCCGGCCTCGGCCAGCACCCGCTGGGCGATATCGACCACATCGGATGCCGGGATATCCCGCATGCAGCGATGCTCGTTCATGGTGCAGACTGGGCGGTGGCAGGGCTGGCAGGGGACGACCGTCTTGGTCTGAACCGTGGCCGCGAGGCCATTGAGCGGCGCCCAGTGATAGGGGCTCGTGGGGCCGAAAATGCCCATGGTCGGCGTCCCCAGCGCGGCGGCGATATGCATCAGGCCGGAATCGTTTGAAATTGCGAGTTTGGCCGCCGCCATCGCCAGGATGCCGTTGCGCAGGTCACCTCCCGTGAGGTCCTGGACGCGCGGCCCACCGGCGGCCACGATTTCCGAGGCCAAGGCCTTTTCGGCAGGTCCCCCGACCACCCAGACATCCAGACCGCGTTCGGCCAAGAGACGCGCGGCTTGCGGATAGTAAGTCCAGCGCTTGGACGCCCCGACCGATCCCGGCGCCAGCGCCACGGCTGTGCCTTGGCCGAGGCCCCGGGCCTGCCGAAAGCGACTCACTTCGTCGGCCGGCACCCTGAGCTGGGGCACTGGCCATTCTGGCGGCAGGCGGGCGCCATCGGGCAAGGCGAGGGCGGCATTCTTGTCGATGAAACGGGGCAACGCCTTCTCGCCCCAGCGCCATTGGTTGATCAGGCCAAATCTGGCCTCGCCGACGAAGCCGATCCGTTCCGGGATACCGGCCAGCGCCGGCGCAATGGCCGACTTCCAGGTGCGGGGCAGGACGATGGCCGTGCCGTACTCCCTGGCGCGGAGTTGGGCGGCGAGCCCCCATTGCTTCGCCACCGCCAGCCGGCTGCGCGGCAGGTCCCAGACGATGCCGGAGCGCACACCGGGCATATAATCGACTAGGGGGGCGCACAGGGTGGTGGTGAGCAGATCGACCGGCCGCTTGGGCCAGCGCTGGTTCAGCAGCCGCACCACGCTGTGGCCGCGCACGAAGTCGCCGATCCACATATAGGGAACGATCAGGATCGGACGGGTGTCCGTCGCGTCCTCCACTGCCACAGCATATTCTGAATTATGGTTCATTTTTTTGAGGGTTTGGGTCCCTGGAATTCGATCCTGTCGGTAACTGCTCCTTGCGGCGGGGTAAAGTCGGCAAGATACGGCGGGCGGTCTTCACCAAGGGGGATGACCGAAATGGCCTGCCGGGCCGGGCGGCGCCCGATCAGCAAAAGTGGTTGCCGGTTTGCGTCCGATCGGCGCTTGGTTATCGAATCTGCGCATGGTCTCTTCGTCAAACCGCTTACACTTTGGCGGATCATGCGCTAGGCAAAGCTGGCATCTCATATCAAGGGCAGGGCGCGGAATGCTGCTGGTGACCGGTGGCGCCGGTTTTATCGGATCGAATGTCGTGGCCGCGCTCAATGACGCCGGCCGCGCCGATGTCGCCGTGTGCGACGTGCTCGGGCATGACGGCAAATGGCGCAACCTCGCCAAGCGCCAGTTGGCCGACATCGTGCCGCCGGCGGAGTTGCTGGCCTGGCTGGGCGGCCGCCGGCTCGACGCCGTCATTCATCTTGGCGCCATTTCCGAGACCACGGCAACCGACGGCGATCTCGTGATCGAGACCAATTTTCGTTTCTCGATGCGGCTGCTCGACTGGTGCACCGCAAATGCGATGCCGTTCATCTATGCTTCATCGGCCTCGACCTATGGCGATGGCGCGCAGGGCTTTCACGACGACCAGTCACTCTCCGCGCTGAAGGCATTGCGGCCGCTGAACCTGTATGGATGGAGCAAGCATCTGTTCGACATGGCGGTGGCGGAGCGCGCGAGCCGCGGTGAAAAGCTGCCGCCGCAATGGGCCGGCCTGAAATTCTTCAACGTGTTCGGCCCCAATGAATATCACAAGGGCGCGATGATGAGCGTGCTGGCGCGGCGCTTCGATGACATCAGGGTCGGTCGCGTCGTAGAGCTGTTCAAGTCGCATCGCGACGGCATCGCCGACGGCGATCAGCGGCGCGATTTTATCTATGTTGACGACGTCGTGCGGGTGATGATGTGGCTGCTCTCGACGCCGTCGGTCTCAGGCATCTTCAACGTCGGCACCGGCAAGGCCCGCAGCTTCAAGGATCTGATGCTTTCGGCCTATGCCGCGCTCGGCACGGTTCCGAATATCCGCTATGTCGACATGCCCCAATCGATTCGGGACAGCTACCAGTATTTCACCCAAAGCGAAGTCGATCGGCTCGCGCGCGCCGGCTATAACGGCGGCTTCACGCCCCTGGAGGAGGCGGTCGGCCTCTACGTCAAGGGCTACCTTGATCGCGCCGATCGCTTCCGCTGACCGCGCAACGGATGACGAGAACCGATGTTCGATTTTGAAGCCCTGAGCCATGCGATTGCCAGCCAGACCGTGCTCTGCGTCGGCGATCTCATGCTCGACGAATTCGTCTACGGCGAGGTGTCGCGGATTTCGCCGGAAGCTCCGGCGCCGGTCATTGCCGTGCAGCGGAGCGAAACCAATATCGGCGGCGCCGGCAATGTGGCGCGCAATGTCGCCTCGCTCGGCGCGCGCTGTATCTTCGTAGGGCTGATCGGCGAGGACGACGCGGCAGCGCAACTCAAGACCGCGCTGGCGAGGGAAAGCGGGATTGACAGCGTTCTGGTGCGCGATACGACGCGGCCAACGACGCGAAAGGTGCGTTTCGTCTCCGAGCATTTCTCCACCCACATGCTGCGCGCGGACTGGGAGCTGGCGCAGCCGGCCTCAGCTGAAGTCGAACAGAAACTGATCGACGCGATTTTGCCGCAACTCGCCCGCGCCGATATCGTGCTGTTGTCCGACTATGCCAAGGGCGTGCTGACGGCACGCGTGATCCGCAATGTCATCGATGCCGCCCGCAAGCTCGGCAAGCGCGTGATCGTCGATCCCAAGAGCGCCAATTTCGCGATCTATCGCGGCGCGACGCTGCTCACGCCCAACCGCAAGGAGTTCGCGGAAGCGACCCGAAGTCGCGCGGATTCGGACACAAGCATCGCCGATGCCGCTCACGATGCGATGCAGCTTGCGGACTGCGAGGCCATCCTGGTGACGCAAAGCGAGCACGGCATGACGCTGGTGCCGCGCAAGGGCGAGGCCGTCCATGTACCCGCCCATCCGGTGAAGGTGCGTGACGTTTCGGGCGCCGGCGACACCGTCGCCGCCGTGCTTGCCGTCGTGCTTGCGGCGGGAGCCGGCTGGGAGACCGCGTTGCGGATGGCGAACGCGGCGGCGGCGGTCGCGGTCAGCAAGAAGGGCACGGCCAGCGTGACGTCGGCTGAATTGCGCCGCAGGATCCTGCCGCATGCCTTTCTGGCGGCGGAAGAAAAGATTGTGGACGATGGCGGCGAGCTCGACGCGCAGCTTCGCGATTGGCGCAAGCAGGGCCTGCGGGTCGGTTTCACCAATGGCTGCTTCGACATCCTGCATCCCGGCCACGTCAAGGTCCTGACCGCGGCACGGGCCGCCTGCGATCGACTGATCGTTGGCCTGAACAGCGACGCATCGGTGAAACGGCTCAAGGGCGAGGGACGTCCGGTCCAGGATGAGCGCGCGCGGGCGGAAGTGCTAGCGGCGCTGGAGGCGGTCGATCTCGTCGTGATCTTCGAGGAAGACACTCCGATCGGGCTGATCACCGCGATCAAGCCGAGCGTGCTTTTGAAGGGCGGCGACTATACCCGCGAGCAGGTCGTCGGCCGCGAGATCGTCGAAGCCCATGGCGGCGAAGTGCTGCTGGTCGACGTCCTGCCGGGTTTCAGCACGACCTCGCTGGTCGATCGCGCACGGGGAGGCAAGGCGTGAGCGCCGTGGCGGAGGAATCGCTGGGCGCGAAGTTGTGGAGGCTGTGGCGGGATCCGGCCGCCTGGATCACGACCACGGACGTTTTCATTATCCTGACCGCGCTTTCGCTGCCCTGGTCGACGTCGCTGGTCGCGATTTTTGCGGTTGCCGCGCTCGTTACGATGGCGCCTTTCTTCGACGCGAAAGCCTTTCTGCAATCGCTGAAGCGTCCGGTCTCCATCCTGCCGGTCGCGCTGTTTGCGCTTGCGCTCGTTGGAACGCTGTGGTCGGACGCGCCATGGGGGGCACGGCTTTATGCGGTCGGCCCAACCGCAAAGCTCTTGATGTTACCGCTCCTGTTCTATCATTTCGAACGCTCAACGCGTGGGACGCAGGTGTTCACGGCCTTTTTGGCGTCGTGCGTCTTGTTGATGGCGATGTCGTGGATCGTCGCGTTCTATCCAAGCCTCTCGCTCAAGACCTTCGACCCGCAGCGAGGCATTTTCGTCAAGAACTATATCGACCAGAGCCAGGAATTTGCGCTGTGCGCGGTGGCGCTTGCCTATCCCGTCATCGTGCTTCTGCGCGATCGAAGAATTCGGCTGGCGTTGTTGCTTGGTGCCATCGCGCTGAGCCTGGTCGTCAACATGGCGTTCGTGATTGTTTCGCGGACGGCGATGGTCACCATGCCGATCATGTTGGCCGTCTTCGCGCTGATGCATCTGAAATGGAAAACCAACGTCATCATAGCATGCGCCGTGACAGCGCTGGCGGCGTTTGCCTGGGTGGCGTCGCCGCAGTTGCGCTGGACCACCGAGACCTTTTTCCGGGATTATCAATTGTACAGGGAGAAAAACATCCCGACGTCGATCGGCCTGCGGCTGGAGTACTGGCAGAAGTCGCTGCGGCTATTTGCCGAAGCTCCGGTCATCGGGCACGGTACGGGGTCGACCCGCGGACTGTTCGAGCAGGCCGCCGCCGGCCAGGTCGGCGCAGCCGCCGATGTCGTCGGCAATCCGCACAACCAGACCCTGAACATCGCCGTGCAGTGGGGCGCGGTCGGAATCGTTGCGCTATATGCGATGTGGCTGTCGCATCTGCTGCTGTTCCGCGGCGAAGGTCTGGTCGCGTGGATCGGTTTGCTGACAGTCGTGCAAAATATTTTTACCTCGCTGTTCAATTCGCATTTGTTCGATTTCCACGAAGGCTGGATGTACGTGTTGGGGGTCGGTGTTGCCGGCGGGATGGTGCTGAGGAGAGAGTTGAGCGAAACGATAGCGGGACCGGGGCGTCCGGCCAGATCATGACGGCTGGCATGCACGCTGGAGATGGGCTATCAGCAGCCTCGCAACGGCATAATCCCAGCCTTCCGTGTGACCGGTCAGCGACATGATGCGCCTCCCAAATCTGACCCTGCGCAACGCATTGATTGTAACGCATGACGCGCTGGTGACGGCGCTTGCGGTGCTGGCGAGTTTCTATCTGCGTTTCGAAGGCGATCTTCTGACCGATCGTCTGCCGCTGTTGTTCCGGATCCTGCCCTATTTCATCGCGTTCAGCGTGGTGGTTTGTTACGCCTTGAACCTGACCACCGCGAAATGGCGATTCATTTCGCTTCCCGATGCGCTGAACATTTTGCGTGCGGCCACCGTGCTGGCCGTCGCGCTGTTGGTGCTGGACTATATTTTTGTCGCTCCTAACGTTCGTGGCATGCCGGTTGCGCCGAATGTTCAGGGCGCGTTTTTTTTCGGCAAAGTGACCATCATTCTGTTCTGGTTTCTGGAGGTATCCTTTCTCAGCGCCTTGCGCTTTGCCTACCGGTATTTCCGCTATACGCGCGTGCGGCACCACGCGATGGCGGAGGACGCGGCAGCGACGCTGCTGGTCGGCCGTGCCGCGGATGCCGAAATCCTGCTGCGTGGAATCGAAAGCGGCGCCGTCAAGCGGATCTGGCCGGTAGGCCTGTTATCGCCGTCTCCGGCCGACCGCGGCCAGCTGATCCGGAACATTCCGGTGCTGGGCGGCATCGACGATATTGAGGACGTGATCGCCGATTTCGCCAGGCGCAACAAGCCGATCGCGCGGGTCGTGATGACGCCATCGGCCTTCGAACCCGAGGCACGGCCCGAATCCGTTCTGATGCGGGCGCGCCGGCTCGGGCTGATTGTCAGCCGCCTGCCGTCGCTGGAGAGCGGGGATGCGCCGCGCTTGACCACGGTTGCCGTCGAGGACCTGCTGCTGCGCCCCAGCGAAAAAATCGATTATGCGCGTCTCGAGGCGCTGGTGAAGGGCAAGGCGGTCATTGTCACCGGCGGCGGCGGTTCGATCGGTTCGGAGATTTGCGACCGCGTCGTGACGTTCGGCGCTGCGCGACTATTGGTGATCGAGAATTCGGAACCGGCGCTGTATGCCATCACCGAAGCGCTCGCGGCCCACGACAGCAGCGCCCTGATCGAGGGGCGGGTGGCAGATATCCGCGATCGCGAGCGCGTTCAGCGGCTGATGAACGAATTCCAGCCGGATATCGTCTTTCATGCCGCAGCGCTCAAGCACGTTCCGATTCTCGAACGCGACTGGAGCGAGGGCGTCAAAACCAACATTTTCGGGTCGGTGAATGTTGCCGATGCGGCACTCGCGGCGGGCGCCGGGGCGATGGTGATGATCTCGACAGACAAGGCGATCGAGCCGGTATCGATGCTTGGTCTGACCAAGCGGTTCGCCGAGATGTATTGCCAGGCGCTCGATCATGACCTCGCGGCCCAGGGCGATGGCCAGCCGCGGATGCGGCTTATTTCCGTGAGATTCGGCAACGTGCTGGCGTCCAACGGGTCGGTGGTGCCGAAGTTCAAGGCCCAGATCGAGGCGGGTGGTCCGGTGACGGTCACCCATCCCGATATGGTCAGGTATTTCATGACGATCCGCGAAGCCTGCGACCTGGTGATTACGGCCGCCGCGCACGCACTGGCGCCGCAGCGTCCGGATGTTTCGGTCTATGTGCTCAACATGGGACAGCCTGTGAAAATCGTCGAGCTTGCGGAGCGCATGATCCGGCTTTCCGGCCTGCAGCCGGGCCACGATATCGATATCGTTTTCACGGGAATGCGGCCGGGAGAGCGGTTGAACGAGATCCTGTTCGCCAACGAGGAGCCGGCCGTCGAGATCGGCGTCGCCGGCATCATGGCGGCCAAGCCCAACGAGCCGCCGATGCAGTCGCTGCGGAAATGGATCGCAGCGCTCGAGCAGGCGATTGCCAGGGATGATCGGGCCACCATCAAGGCGGTGCTGAAGGATGCCGTCCCGGAATTCGGGGCGACTGCAGCTACCGAGCGGGCGGTATCCTCAGGAAAATCCTGATTTCCTGATTTGAAGAATCCGCCTGAGAAAACGCAGGAAAAATGCGGCGTCGATGATGGGTGCATTCAGATGCTCACGTCGTGACCGCAGGCATTCGAGATTTCCGCGCAGCGTCACGCGCCAGCCTTTCGTGCTGATGCCGCCCATCTGAAAATCCGCGACAACACGGGGGATGTAGCGCACGCGAAAGTCGTTCAGCGCAATGGCCCGCAGCATATAATCGTAATCCGCGGTCGTGACGTAACCTAAATCGTATTCGCCCACCTTTTGGGCCACTTCCCTGCGCATGTAGAAGGTCGGATGGGGAGGAACCCAGCCAAGCTGGAATGAATAACGGTGGAACGTTCCAGCCCGCCATGAACGGACCAGACGCTTGGTGCGGTGTTCCGTCACCATATTGAGGTCGCCGTACACGATGTCGGAGTCCTGTAGCGCCGCCGCGATGTCTCCAAGCACATCGGGGTCGTGAAACGTATCGTCTGAATTCAGGAAACCGAGGGCATCGCCCTGAAACAGGCGAAAGCCTTTGTTCATGGCGTCGTAGACGCCTTTGTCTTTCTCGGAGAGGACGCGTATCGCGTCAGAACCAAATGACTCGACAATCTTCAGCGTGCTGTCGCTGGACAAGCCGTCGATCAGCAGCATTTCCTTTTCTGAATGTTTCTGCGCGAGAAAAGATTCAATGGTAAATCCGATCGTTGCCTCGGAATTGTAACACGCCGTTATTACGCTAATCTTCATTAGGAAGCCGTGGCCGCACGCGGGTTACGGAGTTTGAATGAATCTGTCAAAAACAAGCATAAGCTCACAAGCATATCACACAGCGGAGTGTTCAGTCCGTCAAGTCAACAGAAGGGCCGCAGCGGCGGGGCAAGCGTGCCGGCTATTCCGACACCTCGATCGGCACCGCGCCCTGTGCAGCCTTTTCGGCGGAGAAAATCCACACCAGTCCGCCGAAGGCGCCGACAATGAACGACACCGCGCCGAACAGCAGTGAAATATTGATGCCTTCATTCGTCATCAGCCCGGCATATCCGAAGGCCAGTCCCATCGTAGCCTCGCGGACGCCCCAGCCCGCAATCGAGATCGGCAGCATGGTGATCAGCATCACCGGCGGGATCAGCTGAAAAATCTGGCCGAACGTCGCCGGTGCGGCGATCGATTGAACGACGCACCAGGCGATGACCACGGCAAGGACGTGAACAAGCAGCGACAGCACTGCGATCGTGGGGCCGCTCTGCCTGCTGAAAATGACCCGGTTCGCGATCACCGCGCAGGCGTGTACATGATGCGTTCCCCACCAGCGCTTCAGCCAGGGCCAGGGCAGCACGCCAATCAGGAGAAATCCCGCCCCGCCGGCGAGTGCGGCAAGGTCGACCAGCAGCAACGCCGATCGGCCGTAGGGATTGCCGATCAGGTTGTAGCTCCAGGGCAGGCTCGCGACGATGATGATCGCAAGCGCGATCAGGCCGATGGCGCGGTCGACGAAGATGGAATAAGTCGCCGCGCGCCAGCCGGCGCCGCCGCGCGCGACCAGCCAGAGCCGCACCGCGTCGCCGCCGATCGAGGATGGCAGCGTCTGGTTGAAGAACGTCCCGATCAGGTTGAAGCGCATCGCCTGCCGGGTCGCGAGCGGCGCTCCGCATTCGGCGCTAACGATACGCCATCGCAAGACGCCGACGAAGATCTGAAAGAATGTCACGACGATCGCAAGGCCAATCCAGCCGAGGCTGGCAGCGTCGATGCGCGAGGCAAGGTCGGAAAAATTCGCCTTGCGGAGCGCCAGAAAAAGCAGCGCCGCGGAGACCAATACCTTTATCGCTGAAAGCAGGATCCGGCGCATTTCGCCCGCGCTCGCCAAGTTTGGAGAACTTCAAAAAACAGCGCAACTCGATGCCGCGCACCGAACTTCGGCGCCTTGGTATGGTTTTAAAGCCAATCTGGCAATAGCCGCTTAACTAGGTATTGCCGCCCCCGCGACAGGGCGGCTAAAGAGGCACGTCTGGCGGGGCGCAGCCGAATTCAGGCCCGGTAGACACGGCAGAGGGGCGGCGCCGCGCAGGTCTTAAAGCGTTGGTAATCACCAACCGCAACCGTTAACCCCAGACGCAAGAGCTTTAACCCAGACGCAAGCTTTCCGCCCCAGGAGTTGGGCGGGACGGTGGTAGGTGGTAAAGGATATGTTGCCGATAAAGCCCGGCTACGTCATGGAGACCGCCGCTGTCGGAGATTTGATGGACGATGTTGGTTTGTGGTCCGAAGCCTTGATTGAGGACGATATGCCCGATTTTCGCGTAGTATCGTGGCCATTGGAACGTGAGAGGCGCTGATGGACCGAAAAATTGTTCCGCTGATCATGTGCGGCGGCGCCGGGACGCGGTTGTGGCCGGCCTCGCGCGAGGTTCGCCCGAAACAGTTCCTGCCGCTGTTCGGCACGCGCTCGACATTTCAGGAGACGATCCTGCGGGTGTCGGACCCGGCGCTGTTTGAGCGTCCGATCGTCATTACCAATACCGCGTATCGCTTCATGGTCCTGGAGCAATTGGCCGAGATCGGGTGTGAGGCCGATATCCTCCTGGAGCCGATGCGGCGGGATTCCGGTCCTGCGATTGCAGCCGGCGCGGTGTTTGCACAAATGCGCGGCAATGATGCGGTGGTTCTGGCGCTTGCCGCCGATCACGTCGTCCGCGATACCGCGGCTTTTGTCGCGGCCTGCCGCGAGGGACTTGTCGCGGCGGATGCGGGACGCATCGTGACTTTTGGCGTCAAGCCTGAGCGCGCCGCCACCGAATATGGCTATATCAGCCCGGGCGAAGTGGTGTCCGGCAAAGTCCATGCGGTGAAGAAATTTGTCGAGAAGCCGGATCCCGCAACGGCCGCCGAATACATCAAGGCCGGTTATCTCTGGAACAGCGGCAACTTCATGTTTCGTGCCGCCGTTCTTTTGGACGAATACCGCGCGTTCGATGCCGGTAGCGTGCAGGCCGTCAGCGATGCCGTCGCCAAAGCGGGGCGCGATCTCGGATTCGTGACGCTTGAGGCGAACGCGTTCGGATCGGCAAAGGCGATTTCGATCGACTATGCCGTGATGGAAAAGACCTCGCGTGCCGCGGTCGTGCCGGTTGCGTGCGGATGGTCCGATGTCGGCTCCTGGCGCGCGGTGTGGGAATTGTCGGGCAAGGACAGCCAGGGCAACGCCGCGCAAGGAGCTGCCGTGTTCGAGGATTCCCGTAACTGCAACGTTTCGACCGACAAGGCGCTGGTGGCATTGGAAGGCGTCGACGATCTGGTCGTGGTGGCGACGCAGGACGCCGTGCTGGTGTCGCGTCAGAAGGACGCCAACGGATTGAAGCGGCTGGTGGCGAAGCTGAAGACGGTCGCGCCACAGGTGACGGAGGATCACCTCAAGGTGCATCGCCCCTGGGGTTCGTATCAATCGGTTGATATGGGAGACCGGCACCAGGTCAAGCGTATCGTCGTGAAGCCGGGCGGACGGCTCTCGCTGCAGAAACATCACCATCGCTCCGAGCACTGGATCGTGGTGCGCGGCACCGCGCGCGTGACGGTCAACGAGGCCGTCAAGATCGTGCATGAGAACGAATCGATCTATATCCCGATCGGCGCCGTGCACCGGCTGGAAAATCCGGGCAAGATCCTGCTGGAACTGATCGAGGTTCAGACCGGCAGCTATCTCGGCGAGGACGACATCATCCGCATCGAGGATGATTACCAGCGCTCGTGAATCATTGGGCAATGCCCGGCGGCGGTTCGGATTCGCAGGCCCCTTCGGCGGCCCGCAAATTTAACGGGAATCGATATTTCGCGTCCGGCGCGTTGCGTGTAATTCTTTGAATCAAAACGTGTTTGGGTTCTCTGTCCAGGCATTCGCCACGCCTATGGCGACGTGCTAGAGAACCTGCGGCGCAGCGGTGTGGTTTCCGGTGATTCCGGGATGTTGGGGTTGAATGATATGGTTTCCAAAGGGTCCGCGTCGGGTCTGAAGACCGAGGCAAAACGTGCGCTTCGTGTCGGCGTGATCGGCGCCGGCATCATGGGCAGCAATCACGCGCGCGTGCTGGCAGGCCTGCCCGATGCCACGCTGGTCGGGATCGTCGATCCGTTGCCGGAGCATCGCTCGCGCGCCACCGAGCTCGCGGGTTGCCGCGCCTTTGCAAGCCTCGAGGAGCTGATTGCCGAAGGCGTCGATGCCGTGACCGTTGCAGCCCCGACGCATCTCCACCACGAGATCGCGCTCGCCTGCATCGCGCGCGACATTCACATCCTGGTCGAAAAGCCGATCGCATCCTCGGTAGAGGAGGGGCAGGAGATCGTCGCCGCGGCGCGCCGCGCCGGCGTGACATTGATGGTGGGGCATGTCGAACGCTTCAATCCAGCGGTCGCCGCGATCAAGAAGGCCATCTCGGGTGAAGACATTCTTTCGATCGCGATCACGCGCGTCGGACCGTTCCCGCCGCGTATGTCGAACGTCGGCGTGGTCATCGATCTGGCCGTGCATGATATCGATCTGATCCGCTGGTTCACGGAATCAGACATTGTCGAAGTGCAGCCGCAGCTCTCCAGCGCCGTTGCCGAACGCGAGGACATCGCGCTGCTGCAGTTTAGAACTGCCTCGGGCGTGCTCGCCCATATCAACACCAATTGGCTGACGCCGTTCAAGGCGCGCAACGTCACGGTTGCTACCCGCGGCAAATATGTGATGGGCGACCTCTTGACCCGTCAGGTGACCGAGTGTTTCGGCTTCAAGCCGGACGGCAGCTATTCGATGCGCCATTTGCCGGTCGGCCATGACGAGCCGCTACGCGCCGAGTTGATCGCGTTCCTCCATGCCGTGCGGAGCGGCAGCGTGCCCGCGGTGACCGGCGACGAGGGCGTGGCCAGCCTCGAAATTGCGATCCGCTGCCTCGAAAATCCCGCCAAGCCCGCTGTGAATTCTTCCGCCGCGGCTTCTCCCGCCCGCAAGGGACCGCGGCGCGTCGTCGGCTAGGCCGCTTCCCCGCTGATGTCCCGCTCCCAATCCCCGCAAGGCTCCATGAACCAGCACCTTCGTCCAGATCCTGTTCCCTTCATCGATATCGCCGCGCAGCGGCGCAGGCTCGGCCATTCCGTCGATGAGGCGGTTTCCCGCGTGCTGGCCCATTGCCAGTTCATCAACGGTCCGGAAGTGACCGAGCTCGAGGCCGCGCTCGCCGCCTTCAGCGGGGCAAAGCATGTGGTGACCTGTGCAAGCGGCACGGACGCGCTGCTGATGGTGCTGATGGCGAAAGGCGTCGGCCGCGGCGATGCGGTGCTGTGCCCATCGTTTACGTTTTGCGCGACCGGCGAAGCCGTGGCGCTGACCGGCGCAACGCCGGTGTTCGTCGATGTCGATGAAGCAACCTTCAACATGAACGTGGCTTCGCTCAAGCGTGGCATCGCCACCGCCAAGCGGCTCGGCCTCAAGCCGAAAGGGGTGATTCCGGTCGACCTC
Organism: Bradyrhizobium sp.; assembly: GCA_052143915.1. Lineage (GTDB taxonomy): Bacteria > Pseudomonadota > Alphaproteobacteria > Rhizobiales > Xanthobacteraceae > Bradyrhizobium. The sequence goes on along the minus strand of JBKQRS010000127.1, from coordinate 22,400 downwards.
TTCGGGCAAAGCGCCGACCATGACGCCATCGGCGCGGTCTCGGACACCGAAGGGCTGTTCGTGCTGGATGATGCGGCGCAGGCGTTTGGCGCCAGCTACAAGGGCCGCCGCCTCGGCGGGCTCGGCCGCATCACCGCGACCAGCTTCTTTCCGGCAAAGCCGCTCGGCTGCTTCGGCGACGGCGGGGCGATTTTCACCGACGACGCCCGGTTCGCCGAAACGCTGCGCAGCGTCCGCGTTCACGGCCAGGGCTCGGACAAATACGACAATGTTCGCCTCGGGCTGACCGGACGGCTCGACACCATTCAGGCGGCGGTGTTGATCGAAAAACTGAAGATCTTCGAAGATGAAATCGCGGCGCGAAACAGCGTCGCGGCGCGCTACGCGCAGGGTCTCGGCAATGTCGTGACCATTCCGCGCCTCGCCGCCGGGGCGACGTCGGTCTGGGCGCAATACACCATCCGGCTGCCCGAGGGCACCGACCGCAATGAATTCGCGTCAGCGCTGAAAGCGCAGGGCATTCCGACCGCGATCTACTATCCGAAATCGATGCATCAGCAGACTGCGTATCGGGATTTTCCGGTTGCCGACGGCGGCTTGCCGGCAAGCGAACGGCTGTCTTCCGATGTCATCAGCCTGCCGATGCATGCCTATCTCGACGAGGTAACGCAGGAGCGGGTCATCAAGGCTGTGCATGGCGTACTTTCAACCTGATCTCGCCGTTTTGAAGTGGCGCTCGACCATAGCGTTTTCAAGCGAAGTGGCCCCCGGTTCGCGTAGCAATCAAGTTTACGCAGATTACGTAGACTTATCTGCGGTAGAAAACGCGTCAAAACAAAAGAATAGCGCTCCGGTTCTGATGCAATCGGAACCGAATATGCGCTAGAAGCGGCGCATGCTCGGTCGTATCTTCACCGTCGGCGGCTATACGCTCCTTTCGCGGCTGACCGGATTTGCGCGCGACATCATGCTCGCGGCCATCCTCGGCGCAGGTCCCGTGGCAGACGCGTTCTTCGTGGCGTTGCGCCTGCCCAACCATTTTCGCGCCATCTTCGCCGAGGGGGCCTTCAACGCGGCGTTCGTGCCGGCCTATGCGCATGTCCACGGCGAACGGGGGGATGCCTCGGCCAGCCTGTTCGCCGATCGTATCTTCACGCTGTTGTTTGTCTCGCAGCTCGTTCTGCTCGCGCTGGCCTGGCTGTTCATGCCGCAGGCCATGAGCCTTCTCGCGCCGGGCTTCACAGACGACGCCGAGCAGCGGCGGCTGGCGATCGAGATGACGCGGATCACCTTTCCCTATCTGCTGCTGATCACGCTGGTCACGTTGTATGGCGGCATGCTCAACGTGATGCACCGCTTCGCCAGCGCCGCGGCAGCATCGATCTTTCTCAACATCTCGATGATGGCGACGCTGGCGCTGGCGGTGTTGTTTCCGACGCCGGGCCATGCCGCGGCGTGGGGCGTGCTGATCTCCGGCTTCCTGCAATATTTCCTGCTCGCCGGCGATCTTGCCCGCCATGGCGGCTTGCCCCGGTTCGCCAGGCCCAAGCTCGACGAAGACATCCGCGCCTTCTTCCGGGCGCTCGGACCTGCGACGATCGGTTCGATGGGCACGCAGGTCGCGTTGTTCGCCGATACCATCATCGCGACCTTCCTTCCCGCCGGCGCGCTTTCGGCGCTTTATTACGCCGACCGCCTCAATCAGCTGCCGATCGGGGTGATCGGTATTGCGATCGGCACGGTGTTGCTGCCGGAAATGTCGCGGCGCCTGACGTCGGAAGATCACGCCGGCGCGCTAGCCGCGCAGCGGCGGGCGTTCGATTTCACGCTGTTGTTTTCGGTGCCGTTCGTCACCGCGTTCCTGACCGTTCCCGATGTCATCATGCGGGCGATGTTTGCGCGCGGCGCGTTCTCGAAGGGCGACGCCGCGGCCGCGGGCGCGACGCTTGCGGCCTATGCGGTAGGACTAGTCCCGTTTGTCCTGATCCGCAGCGCGGTCGCCACCTTCTACGCCCGCAAGGATACCGCAACGCCGGTGAAGGCCGCCCTGATCGGTGTTGCCGCCAATGTCGGACTGAAGTTCGCGCTGGTGGGCTCGCTGGCGCAGGTCGGTCTCGCCTTTGCGACCGCGGTCGGCGCCTGGATCAATTTATTGTTGGTGATCGCCTTTGCGGTGCGCGCCGGCTATTTCCATCTCGATCGCGCATGGATGCGATCGCTGGCGAAGTTTGTCGCTTCCGCCGCCGTGTTGGGCACCGCGCTTTGGCTGGCCGCAAGGTTCGCAGCTACACAGTTTTCCGGGCTGGGCGCGTTGCGTGACGAGGCCGCATTCTTGTTGCTGATCATTGTCGGGACGTTGGTTTACGCCGGATCGATCCTGCTCTTGTTCGGCAGGCGCTGGCTGAGCTCGCTGGTGCGCAGCTAAAGCGTTTTCGAGCGAAGCATGCCCTCGGACTTGATCCGAGGGTGGCTACCGCTGGGGAAACGCGTCAAGCCCAAGAGGCGTTTGCGCTTGCTCGCGATCCGCTGCAATATAACCGAAATCACGGGCGGAAATGGAGATACGATGGCTCCCATCAAATTCGGCGTCGGGCAAAGCGTACTTCGCAAGGAAGATGGTGCGCTCATTCGCGGCAAGGGCCGCTACACCGACGATTTCGCGCCGCAGCCGGCGCTGCACGCATTGGTGCTGCGCTCGCCGCACGCGCATGCGAAGTTCAGCATCAACGCCACGCGCGCTCGCGGCCTGCCCGGCGTGGCGGCGGTGCTGACGGCCGAGGATGTCAAGGATCTCGGCAACCTGCCGTGCCTGTTCAATCTGGAAGTCAATCCATTCACCGGCCCGCCCTATCCGATCCTGCCGAGGGACGAGGTGCGTCACGTCGGCGACGCCGTGGCGTTTATCGTCGCCGATACGGTTGATCGGGCGCGCGATGCGATCGAGGCGATCGAGGTCAACTGGACACCGCTGCCGGCGGTGGTTGGCGTCCTCCATGCGGTCAGGACGGGGGCGCCGCAGGTCTGGCCCCAGCATCCCGGCAACGTGCTGTTCGATGTGTCGCTCGGCGACAAGGAGGCGACCGAGGCGGCGTTCGCGAAAGCACATGCGGTAGCCGAAATATCGGTCGTCAATCCGCGCATCGTCACCAATTTCATGGAAACGCGCGCGGTGGTCTGCGAATACGATGCGAGGTCCGATCACCTGACGCTGACGGTCGGCAGCCAGGGCAGCCATCGCTTGCGCGAAATCATCGGCGGCATGGTGCTGAAGATCCCGCTCGAAAAGATGCGGGTGATCTGTCCGGATGTCGGTGGCGGGTTCGGCACCAAGCTGTTTCCCTACCGCGAATATGCGCTGGCTGCATTCGCCGCGCGCAAGCTGCGCAAGACGGTGAAATGGACCGCCGACCGTGCCGATCATTTCATTGGCGACGCGCAGGGGCGCGACAACGCCACCACGGCGCGGATGGCGTTGGCCGAAGACGGCAGGTTCCTCGGCATGGACGTCGATCTGCTCGGCGATATGGGCGCGTATCTGTCGACCTTCGGGCCCTACATTCCGCATGGCGGCGCCGGCATGCTGCCTGGCCTCTACGACATCCAGGCCTTTCATTGCCGCGTCCGCACCGTCTTCACCAATACCGTGCCGGTCGACGCCTACCGGGGCGCCGGACGCCCCGAGGCGGCTTATGTGCTCGAGCGGCTGGTCGATGCGGCCGCGCGAAAACTCGGCATGACGCCGGACGCGATCCGCCGCAAGAATTTCATCGCGCCGCGGGCGATGCCGTATAAGACGGCAACCGGGAAGGTCTACGATTCCGGCGATTTCGCCGCGCATCTGAAGCGCGCGATGGAGATCGCCAACTGGAAGGAATTTTCGAAGCGCGCCAGGGCCGCGAAGAAGCTCGGCCTCGTGCGCGGCATTGGATTCGCGAGCTATGTCGAGGTTTGCGGCACGATGGGCGAGGAGACCGCCAACGTGCAGCTCGATCAGAGCGGCGACGTTTCGATCCTGATCGGCACTCAGTCGAGCGGGCAGGGCCACCAGACCGCCTATGCGCAGCTCGTCGCCGAGCAGTTCGGGCTGCCGCCGGAACGCGTCCACGTGCTGCAGGGCGACACCGACAGGATCGCCAGCGGTCTCGGCACCGGCGGATCGGCGTCGATTCCAACCGGCGGCGTCAGTGTCGAACGCGCGACGCGCGAGCTCGGCAAGAATTTGCGCGAGATCGCCGCCGAAGTGCTGGAAACGAGCCCAGGCGATCTCGAGATCAATGAGGGAACGATACGGGTTGCGGGCACCGACCGGTCGATCAGCTTTGCCGATCTCGCCAAGCGGCCGGGGGTCGATCCTTCGAAGCTGAACGCGAGCGCGACCTTCACGGCGGCCGACGGCACCTTTCCGAACGGCACTCATCTGGCCGAGGTCGAAATCGATCCTGGCACCGGCATCACCAAAATCGTCAACTACGTCATCGTCGACGATTTCGGCGTCACGCTGAATCCGCTCTTGCTTGCCGGCCAGGTGCATGGCGGCGCGATGCAGGGGATCGGTCAGGCCTTGATGGAGCAGGCGGTCTATAGTCCGAAGGACGGCCAGCTGGTCACGGGAACGTTCATGGACTATGCGCTGCCGCGGGCGGCCGATGGTCCCTCATTCGTGTTCGAGACGCATAATATCCCGTGCAAGACCAATCCGCTGGGCGTCAAGGGCGCGGGCGAGGCCGGAGCGATCGGCTCCTGTCCGGCGGTCGTCAATGCGATCATCGAAGGGCTGTGGCGTGAATTCAAGATCGATCACATCGACATGCCTGCCACACCCGAGCGGGTCTGGATCGCGATCCGCGAGCACCAGCGCCGGCATAATCTGTGATATCTAACCAACGCGCCGGAATGCGGTGTTGCACCCGGTGTTGGCATGGCGACAGCGGCATCTCAGCGGTCGCGGGTTGATCGAGAAACTCAAACAATCGCAAAACCAAACAAGGAGATCAGGCTGATGATGCGAACGGTAGTTGTGGTGGGAGCGTTGGTGCTCGGCATAGGCGCGGTGGCAGCGCAGCAGGACCAGGTCAAGCGGACCCAGGACATGATGAAGGGCAACGGAAAGAACGCAGGCGCGCTGGCGGCGATGGTCAAGGGCGAAAAGCCCTATGATCAGGCCGCGGTCAATGCCGCGTTGGCCCAGTTCGAAGACACCATCAAGAAGTTTCCAACCCTGTTTCCCGACAGCACCAAGGGTCTGAAGCCGGAGGGAGACTACTTCGCATCGCCAAAAGTCTGGGAAGACCGGGCCGGCTTCGATGAGCACATCAAAAGCTTCGCCAAGTCCGTAGCGGACGCCAAGGGCAAGATCACGGATCTGGACGCGCTGAAGGCGACCTTGCCCGTCATCGGCAAGCAGTGCGGCGGTTGTCACGAGACCTACCGCGTCAAGAACGGGTAATTCCGGGTAGATCAAAGAAGAGAGGCGGACGTCTGAGGCGTCCGCCTTTTTTGTTCGTCGCTATTTATTTGTTCGTCCTATTTAAATGTCGCGTGCGGTTTACTTCGTCACCTGACCGCGGATTTCGCCGCCCGGATTGGCTGCGGTGTGGACGTTGATATAGTACTTGCCGGCCATCAGGTCGGCGGCTTGCGCGTCGGTCAGGGTCGCGCTGCCTTCGGCCGGGCTCGAGGTCGCGCCAGGGATCGCCACGGCGGGGGCGGCGTTCTTGCCGGGTTCGGCCGGCCCATGGAAGTGGGCTGCGGTCGCCGGGCCGGAGAGCCCCGAATAGGTCAGCTTCCAGCTCAGCTTCTTGGTGGCGGCATCGTAATCAATATCGGCGGTGCCGGTGCCGGCGCTGGCGTTCGGGGGTACTTCGGATTTGCCGTCCAGCGTCGCTTTCATCTTCTCGGCGAAGGCGGGGCAGGCGAATGCAACGGTCGCCCCCAGCGCGAGCGTCGCAAGCATGATCCTGGTATTCGACATGGTCCTCTCCCTGTGGGCATCATTTGACGGTGCCGATTTTAAAACAGCGCCTTTCCGATCTTATTCCCGCACAAGGCCTTTTTTGCGAGAAATTTTCAAGCAACCTATCGCTCGAACCGCTGGCATACTAGCCGTAGAGTGGAATGGGGTAATGACGGATCGGTGAATGCTGCGACGAATTTTCGTGTGTCTGGTTGTTGCTGCCGGCATCGGCTTTTCGATCTTCTGGTGGCTGACGGCACCTCAGACCGCGCCAGCGTTGCAGCCCTATACGCCGAACCTTGCCAACGGCCTGACAACGTTCAACGCCGGAGGATGTTCCTCCTGCCATGCCGTGCCCGGCCAGCCGGATCGCTTGAAACTCGGCGGCGGCCTCGCGATACCTTCGCCATTTGGGACGTTCTACGCGCCGAATATCTCGCCCGATCCGGTCGACGGCATCGGGCGGTGGAGCGAGGCTGAATTCGTCATTGCTGTGACCGAAGGGATATCTCCGCAAGGATTGCATTACTTTCCCGCCTTTCCCTATCCCTCGTATCAGCATGCGAAGGTCGAAGACCTGCGCGACCTGTTCGCGTATCTGAAAACGCTTGCTCCTGTGTCGGGCAAAGTGCGCGATCATGACGTGCCGTTCCCGTTCAATATCCGGCGCAATATCGGCATCTGGAAATGGCTGTTCGTCGACGGCAAGCCTTTCATGCCGGACACCACGCGCTCGCGCGAGTGGAATCGCGGCGCGTATCTGGTGGGCAGCCTCGGCCATTGCGCCGAGTGTCATTCTCCGCGAAATTTCCTCGGCGGCATCATCACCGCACAGCGCTTCGCCGGCGGACCCAATCCGGAAGGCGAGGGCTGGGTGCCGAACATCACGCAAAAGGGGCTGGGCGAATGGAGCGTCAAGGACATCGCCTATTTTCTGCAGACCGGGCAAACGCCCGATGGCGACTCCGCCGGCGGCTCGATGACGCGCGTGATCAGGAACATTTCGCAATTGTCGGCTGATGATCGCGCGGCGATCGCCGAATATCTCAAGTCGCTGCCGCCGGTCGAGGGACCGCCACGGCCCAGGAAAGCGGCCAAGGGCGACGGGAAGTCTTGAGAGGAGTTGCACTGATGCAATCGGCCGTTGGCGGCCGCGGGATCGTCGGTGTCGCAGCGTCGACGGTTGGGCTGTCGGACCGAACAGCTCACCGTCCAAGAAGCATGGTGACACGCGCCGAGATGATCTTCGCGAAGAGCCTCGGTGGGAAACCCCGGTAGCACGGCACGTCGCGAGGAAAATCGGTATCCGCTCGCCGGTGCTCGATCTGAGTCCTCATCTCCAAGGGCGGCAGATTTCCCTCGAAACGGGCCCGATACGCCGAGACCCAGAATCCGGGCCTGTATTTCAGGAACATGGCAGAGTTGCAGCATGACGCCACCACCCTCCGGGTGGGCGCGCGTTCGCTGATCTTGTAGCCCACCAGCAGGTCCTCGCCGGCCGAACAACTGAACCGGTCGTCGCGGTAGGTCAGCAACGGCGTTCCGCCGTCAGCGTCGCGGAAGCTGGCTGCCTTCGGAAGCGCTTCAATTTGACGGGCGCCTTCCTGGCAGTCGTCGCAATAGCAAACGAGGCTAACGATTGGCGCGCCGATCGCCCGGCATCGAACACGCCCGCATGCGCACGAGGAGTCTATGGCCAGCATCCCGGTGGCTTGTAATGAGGATCAATCGAGCAAGCATTGTCGAGCTGGCTGTCCCAGCCGCCTCGCCGCCGCCAGCCGCTCCAGGCGACGTAATCGCAATACTTGCTGTAGGGATTTCCCGCTTCCCTGGTCGCACAATAGATGCTCTGGGCGTATTGAGGGCCGGAGACGATGTGCCTGGCCATGGCGGGCCCTGCCGCCACGCCAAGAGCCACGCCAACAGCCGCGGCGGCGCCGAGAATTCCGAGTTTCATCAAGCGTTCCTTCATTCGGTTGCTGTCATGCGCGATAACAAACGGATATCTCGACAGCAGTTTCGATTCTGTTCCGAGGAGTGGTTCGAATAGTTAAGATGGCCCTACGCAGACCGCAGCTCGCGGCCGATTCGCATTTCTACCCGATTCCCATCCGGATTTCAGTCGGCACGCCGCCATTTCTCGGCGCATCGGACCTTATACCGGTTCCGACCCTTTCCTTAAGGGATACTTTAGGCGCGTCAAGAACCGATAGCCGTATCTCGTCCACCCTCCCGACTTTCATAAAAGACGCGTTGGCTGCAGACTGACCTGCATTGCGGCGGCCTCATCGAAATGGCCAGCGCCGAGGTCACCGTGCGGTCAGTCGCAGCCATTTGTTCAGGCTGACGCTCTCTGCAATCAATACAGAAAATGAATTGATCCATGCTCAATAGGGTGTCGATTCATCCCCGGGAAGTCACCTAGAAACGTTGGCCGATGACCGGGGATCGGTGGAGAAAACTCCGCAACAAGATGGGCAAGAAGCCCACGGCAACACCCGGACCACGCCGGAGGTGAGGAGACGATGCCGAACAGCCAATATGCGCGGCCTGCGCAATTCTCTGCCGCTGCCGACGGCGCAGGGGCGCACAAGCCATGAACAAGGTTGCACTGTCGGGTGCCGAAGGACAGCTGGGGCAGTTCTTGCGTCCACGGTTGCTGGCGCAGGGCGTCGACCTTCGCTCCGCCGGCCGCCACCCGTTGCAGCCGCTTCGTCCCGGGGAGGACCTGACGCACGGCGATTTGCGCGATCGCGAAAATGTCGACCGGCTTCTGCAAGGCGCTGACGTTCTGATCCACATGGCGGGCACGAGTGTCGAGCGGCCATTGCCGGAAATCATCGAAAACAACCTGGTGGGGCTGCACGCGGTGTACGAGGGGGCGCGGCGGCACCGCGTGAAACGCGTCGTGTTCGCCAGCTCGAACCATTCGATCGGCATGCATGAGGTGACCGAGAGGCTCGGGCTGAATTGTGATTTCCGCCCCGACGGCTTCTACGGCCTGAGCAAGATGTGGGGCGAGGGCCTGGCCCGGCTCTACTGGGACAAGCATGGCATCGAGAGCGTCTGCGTGCGGATCGGCAGTGCGCTCGAGCGGCCGACCGAACTGCGCCACCTCGGCACCTGGTTCGGCCTCGAAGACCTGATGCAGTTCATCGATTGCTGCATCAACACGCCGAAGGTCGGCTTCGTCACGGCCTGGGGCGTGTCGAACAATACGCGCAGCTACTGGACGCCGACCGGCTGCGCGCGGCTCGGTTATCGCCCGGTGCAGAACGCCGAAGACTTCGCGGCAGATATCCTGCGCCGGCAAAATCCGCTGGACGCGATCGGCCAACGCTACCAGGGGGGCAGCTTCGCGCGAGCCGGCTACACGCCAAGCGATCAACGACCGCTGGCGAGCGCCGCGACGCTAGAGCTTTATCGGTTCTGATTGAATCAGAACCGAAGCTCTAACCTTTTGTTTGACGCGTTTTGTTCACGCGAACCGGTATCCACTTCGCTCGAAAACGCCATAGCCACGACAGCCTGATCAAGAGACGTCGTTTAATAACCAATTGCCGGGAGGATCCAGATGAAAGCGTCAGATTTGCCAGCCTTCACCAAGGCCACCACGCACTACCGCTGGGTTATTTGCGCGCTGCTGTTCGTCATCACCACCATCAATTACATGGACCGCAACATTCTCGGCGTGCTCAAGCCGACGGTTCAGAACGACCTGCATTTCAGCGAAACCGATTTCGGCAACATCATCTTCTTCTTTTCGATTGCCTATGCGATCGGCTACGCGGGAATGGGCTGGTTGACCGACAAGATCGGCATCCGCCTCGGCCTTGCCGCCGCGGCGATCCTGTGGTGCCTTGCTTCCACCGCGCACGGCATGGTCGCCTCCGTCACCGGCTTCATCGTCGCCCGCATCGTGCTCGGCCTCGGCGAAGGTGGCAACTTCCCGACCTGCATCAAGACGATCGCCACCTGGTTTCCCGTGCGTGACCGTGCGTTGGCTACCGGTATCTTCAACAGCGGCAGCAATATCGGCGCGATGCTGGCGCCGCTGATCGGTGCGTTGGTTGTCAGCCTGTCCGGCTGGCAAGCCGCCTTCTATGTCACCGGCGCGGTCGGGCTGGTCTGGGTAGCGTACTGGCTGATGAGTTACCGCAGCCCCGCCGAACACCCCCGCGTGTCACCGAGCGAACTCGCCTATATCAACGGCGACCCGGAAGTCGCGGCGGAAAAAGTCCGCTGGGCCATGCTGCTGACCTATCCCGGCACCTGGGTCTACATTATCGGCGCCGTGCTCACCAATCCGGCCTGGTGGTTCTACAACAACTGGGTGCCGAGTTTCCTCAATTCCAAGTTTCACGTTTCGCTGTTTGCCATAGGCTTGCCGCTCGTCGTGATCTACCTGCTCACCGACGTCGGCTCGATCGCGGGCGGCTGGATCTCGTCGACCCTGATCAAGCGCGGCATGGACGTGTTCACCGCCCGCAAGATCACGCTGCTGGTCTGCGCAGCCTGCACCTTGCCGGTGTTTATGGCGCCGCAGCTCGACAGCATGTGGGCCGCGGTGATCCTGATCGGCATCGCCATGGCGGCGCATCAGGGATTTTCCGCCAATCTGTTCACGCTGGTATCGGACACCATGCCGCGCGGCGCGGTGGCTTCCGCCGTCGGGCTGGGCGGCGGTATCAGCTCGCTCGCGGGAGCCTTTTCCGCCGCGGCCGTCGGCCGTGTGCTCGATGCAACCGGTACACCGTCGTATTCTTCGCCTGCGCCAGCGTCTACGTGACTGCGACTGCGATCATCCATTTCGTCCTGCCGCGCACGAGGGCTTCGATGGTGACGGCCGACTCCGCGCTGGTGTCCGTTAGCTGAGGTTCGTTGATGGTGATCGAATGGGCTGCTCCAATTCCGCTTTTTAGGAACCGGCGCGGAATGTCCGGAGTTGGGGGCAGACCGAAAGTGATCGGACGACGCTCAAAACGGCGCTTTTGACCCAAAAGCCAATACGAGCGGCAAAGGATCGACTTCCGGAAACGACCCACCAACAGACCCATCGGGTAGGTGCGAGAAGGGGATTCGGGCCACTAATGGCCGGTGGAATTTCGGTTCATTTCCTCCAAAAGCTCGTGCATTGCATCGAACTGCGCGCCGAAGCCTTTCCAGTCTCCGGCCTTCAATCGCTGCACTGCCTGATTGTAGCGATCGAGCGCCTCCCGTGCCTGATTTGCGGCCGGGCTTGTGAGGGCTATCCCGTCTGTCGTACTTGAAACTGCCGGCGCAGCGCCGGGTCCTATAAACAGCGCTGCCAAAGCCTCGGCGAGCGTCTCCTTCATCACCACATGTTCACCATAGGCTGCGATCACACGTTTCAGCTCCGGCAGGTGTCCGTGTTCCGCTCGCAAATAGAGTGGCGATACATAAAGGATCGAGTTCTCGATCGGGATCACAAGCAGGTTCGCACCGCGGATCACTCGCGAGCCCATCTGGTTCCACAACGTGAGTTGCTGCGAGATCTCCGTATTCTGGTTGATCCGCGCTTCGATCTGAAACGGTCCGTAGACGAGCTTGTCCTTGGAAAACTCGTAGACGATCAGTTTGCCGTAGTCGGGCGCGTCGCAGCGCGCAGCGAGCCACGCTATCATGTTGTCGCGGCGGCTCGGCACCATGGGAATCATGAGGAAGAACTCGGCCTGCGGCTCGCCTGGCAGCCGCATGATGATGTAATAAGGGGTCATCATTGAGGTGCCGTCGCCGCCCGGCTGTCGCGGGAACTGCCATAAATCCTCGCGGTTATAGAAAACGTCGGCCGCCTCCATATGGTAGGTTTGATACAGCCGCGCCTGAATCAGGAACAGATCCTCCGGATAGCGAATGTGCTTCTGCAAGTCGGGAGGCATGGCTGTGAACGGCTTGAACAAGCCTGGAAAGATGCGCTGGTAGGTCGCGGCAATCGGGTCGCGGGGGTCGATCAGATAGAAGTCGACGGTCCCGTTATAGGCATCGACGATAATCTTCACCGAATTGCGAATGTAGTTGAGATCGAGATCCTGCACAGGCTGCGCAGAGGGGAAGTAGGAACTCGTCGTATAGGCGTCCTGCATCCAGAACATCCGCCCATCGCTGATAACCAGGTAGGGATCATGATCCAGCCTGAGGAACGGGGCGATCGTGCGCACCCGTTCCCTGATATTGCGCCGGATCATGATCCGGCTGTCGGCCGTGATGTAGCTTGTGAGAAGCAGGTTCGGGTCGTTGAAGTAGTAAGCGAACAGCGTCCTCCACACCATCGGTCCGATCGGAACGCCGCCGGCGCCGTTATAGACCGCATAGACGTTGTCTTTCCCCTTCGGATAGTCGAACTCCGGCGTGCTGCCTTTGACGATGACATAGTCGTCGCTCTCTTCGCCGAAGTAGATGCGAGGTTCGTCGATCTTGGGACCTCCGTCTGCGACAGGAGGAATATCCCGCAAATAGAAGATCGGCAGTCCTTCGTTGCTCTTGCGGGTGACCGGGCTCATCACCGCACCATTGCCGTGAGTAAACAGCACGTGGTGGTTTACCCATGTCTGGGCATTCGGCGGCAGCAAGGAGGGCCGCAGTTCGCGAGCCGAGAGCATCACGCTTTGGTAGGAACCATCGAGCCAGTAGCGATCAACGTCAAAATCATGGAATTTGTAGTAGGTGCGGATCTCCTGCAGCTGTGCGTAGGTATCCGACAAGGGCAGCCAGTCCCACAGTCTGATGTTATCGATTGTCGCCTTGTTGGCCTCCAGCGTCTTGAAGGTAAGCTTCTGTTCGGCAGCAAACGGCTTGGCTGCGATCTGATCGAGATTGTAGGCCTGACGGGTGAGCGCGATGTTGCGTTCGATGTAGGGCTTCTCCAACTGCAACTCGGTCGGCTTGACAAAAAACTGCCGGAACAGCGAAGGGACTGCGCCGGACAGAATGAGAGAGCCGACGCCGACGAGTATGAACGCGGCGGCAGGAAGCCAGTAAGTGCGCGCCCGGAGGTTTGCCCACGCGGCGAACGCCGCGATGATCGAAAGCCCGATCAATAGCCACAGGCATGGCAACCCCACATGTATATCGGTGTAGCTTGCGCCGACGACGACGCCGTTGTCGCCATAGAGCAGCAGATAGCGGTCAAGACCATAGGACCACGCCTTCACCGCGAAGAGGAGACCGGCCAGCGCTGAGCCGTGAGCAATCACGGTCGGCGACATCGATCGGCGGCGAACGTCGTATTCGATGTCGCCGTGCACCCAGTAGATTGAGCCGGCGAAAAGCGCGCTCAGAACAAGCGTGAGCAGCATCCAGTTCTTGATGATGATATAGGCAGGCAGCACGAAGAGATAGAAACCGATGTCCTTGTTGTAGAGCGGCTCCTCTGCGCCATAGGGCACCTGATAGAAAAACTGCAGGAAAACGCCCCAGTTGCCGGCTTCCGCTGCGGCGACCAGCAGAGCGAGCAAGCCTGCCCCGCCTGCGATAGCCCGGGGCCACGGCAGTCGATCGCGCATCAACGTGAACAGATCGGGCGGCGGCATATTGCCCGTGGCTGCCCACGGCGAGGCGGCGACAGCTTGCGTCGGCTGCCGCCGGGCCAAACGCATCGCAAGCCATCCGTTCAGCCAAAGGATGACGGCAGTTGCCGTCAAGACGGTGAAAAACACCAACGCTTTGGCGCCGATGCTTGTCAAAAACACCGGTAGATAACCAATCGAGGAAAACCACAGCCAATCGACCAGGAAGTCGCTCGCGAGCCCGAGCGTGATCAGGCAAATCCCGCCGACGAAGGCCGCAATGATGAGCCTGGCCACGGCGTTTTGCCCTGGCGCCTTCCGTCCGGGCCCGGCGATCCCGATCGTCATGGTCTGATGATAGCAGAAATGAGGGGCGCTTGCCGCGTGATTCGTGGTCGGGATCGCGCGTCAAGGCGGGGGATGCGGGTGTTTGAAGTTACCTCGTCAGGACAGCGGAACGAGCGACGTCTTTCGAGCTTTGCGGTCAGGGCCAGGTGCGGCAGTCAATCGTTCGCGAAGGGCGGCAGCCTTACAAGGGAGGATTCCCGACAAGCCCCAGCACGTCGAAAGCCTTCCTCCCGGGATTCGCGTCAAGAATCAGGCAGACGACTAGGCCAAGGGCACTCCAGCAGATTGTAGCAACCCGGAATGAGTTAATTGGCATCGAGGCAAAGCGCGCGGATGGGGTTACGGGCGCAAGCATCGTCGCCACGATTATCCCAATCACCCCTGGCTCGCCAGTCGCTCCAGGCTTCGTGGTGGTACATCTGGCAATGGGGATTTCCCGGTTCAATCGTCGCGCAATAGCTGCTCCAGGCGTAGTGGCTGGGGTGAGCTGTCACGTGCCGAGCCAACGCGGGTCCTGCAAGCAAAGAAGCAAGGGCTGCGGCCGCGCCAATCAGTCCGAATTTCGTCATGCGCTCTCTCCCTTTGGTTCCGGTAACGCAGATGACCAAATGCGTCAGCGCTCGCGGGTTCCGACCCTGGTTCCTAAAAAAAACTTGGTTCCTAAAAGAGAATTGAGTGTTCAACGCGCAGCAGCGGCTGCACATAAGCCGTCTCGCTGGGTTGATGCGGACTAAGTCCGCGGGCGATGCGGTGCAGCCTAGCGACCCGGCTTATGGTTGCCCTCGGCGAATGAGATGAATGCTATGTCCAGTGCCGAGTCCTCGCGCGAGGTGCCAGTGCTAAGATGCGAGATTTGCGCTGCCCCGATGGAATACAGGGGCAATCTGCCGGCAACGCTTACCAAGAAGGCCGCAAGGTTCTTTCGGTGCTGCCAATGCGACCATTTCAGCGTGGAGCCGCTGTAGGTCCGCCTTCGCTGTCCGCCGGTTAGCCGCCCGAAAAAATCTTCATCCAACGGAATCTGGCTGGCCAAGTGGAAGGCCGTTCGATGGCGGTGTCTGCCATGAGTCCCAAAAGTGGCCACCAAACGGAACCGCCACCGTTTCCCCGCATGTCAGCTATCGGGGGGAAGAGCGGAGGTGGCTCGGACATCATTTAAACCGTCGCTTTTGACCCAACTGAAACATCGGCGACCGCTGAAGTTATTTTTCATTCGATGGACCCTGACTGCTTCCAAGCGTCGAGCTTGGGCAGCTAAAACTGCCACGCCCACGCCCACGCCTGCGTTCCGAAACGCCAAAAAAGCAAGTTGCCCCGCTCAGCCAGATGAGCTATCTGGCGCTGTCGAAAAAGGCAGGCTTGGTCTGGGTAGGCCCAAGCCCTTCCGCTCAAACGGAAGCTCTGTTCCTTGCATCGCTGCCGATGGCAGCGCGCCTGAGACCCCCCGACGATCCTCGCGCGGCGCGTGCCGCGCCACAGGTTCGTCCGTGTGGTTGTCAGTCGACAAACTGCTCCGGGTGAATCTTCAGCCTGGAGAGTGGCAATGGAAGGCACCGATCACAATCCGCAATCCCGCAGCGCGCCCAGAGCAAGGGGCGCGGTAATCGTAGTCGCGTTATCGGTTTTTCTAAATTTCACCGGCTTCACCCTGATCCTGCCGGTGATCCCATTCCTGGTCGGCCAATATGTCCCGCCGGAGCAGGTGGGCTTATATGTTGGCCTTATCGTCTCTGCGTTCGCGCTTTGCGCGTTTTGCGCCGCGCCCGTGCTTGGCGCGCTGAGCGATCGTTACGGCCGCCGGCCAATCCTGATGCTGTCACTGCTCGGCTCCGCGGTCGGCTATCTTATCTTTGGCCTTGGCGGCGCATTGTGGATCCTGTTCGCAGGCCGAATGATCGACGGCCTTACCGCCGGCAATGTCAGCACCATCTATGCGTACGTGGCCGACACCTTTGCACCGGCCGAACGCGGACGCATCTATGGCCTGCTCGGTGCCGTGGGCGGCCTCGGCTTCATGCTCGGGCCGGTCGCCGGCGGCATACTGGGCGCGATCTTTCCGGCAGCGCCACTGTTCGCCGCGGCCGCATTGACGCTTGGCAACATCGCGTGGGTCCATGTCGCGCTGCCCGAAAGCATCACACGCGATGCGACGCGTCCGGCCTGGCGCTGGCAGCAACTTAACCCGCTCGCACAGCTCGCGCATGTGCTCGGCATCGCCGCAGTGCGCGTTCCGTTCGGGGCCGCGTTTTGCTTCTTCTTTGCCGGCACCATGCTACAGAGCAATTTCGCCGTCTACCTGAAGGACGTTCTGCAGTTCGGCCCGACCGGGATCGGCTGGATCCTGTTCACAGTCGGCGCGATGGACGTCATCAGCCAGGGAATTCTCACACGCGCGCTGCTGCCCCACGTCGGTGCCGATGCGCTCGCGCGATCGGGGCTCGTCGTCAACGCCATCGGTTTCGCGCTGATCGCGTGTCTGGTTTTCGCGCCGAGGGTCGAATTCCTGCTCGCCTCGATCGTGATCTTTACGCTGGGTGATGGCCTGTTCCAGCCGTCGATGAACACCATCATTTCCAATGCTGCGCCCGCGGACGCGCAGGGACTGGTACAGGGCGCAAACCAGTCTCAGCAGGCGCTGGCACGCATGCTGGGGCCTTTGCTCGCTGCGGTGCTATCGCCGTTTAGCGCCGGGGCACCTTACTGGACCGGCGGGTTGATCGCGATTGCCGGCGTCGCGGTGTTGTCGATTTCAGGACGGTCGGTGCGGTCGGAAGCGGGGTGACGCGACAGTACGCCGGATACACACTCGCGCTATTTCAGCCCGTCCAGCTTGGCCGATGCCTGGAGGAATACGCCGTAGCGCTCGGTCCGGACCGGCTGGGTTTGACAGGGACATCCTTCGCCAAAGAAATTCGTGGTGGCATTGGTGGCCCACATCGCCCAGTAGCGGCCGCCCGCGCCGATGCTGAAATATTTTCCCAGCGAATAGCCGATGATGCCCTCGAGCTGCACACCCTGTCCGGTGCCGGACTCCGGCGAGATGCCGTTTCGCAGCACGTGATTGTCCGTGCCCTGGAATACCGCATAGGGCAAATAAGCGGCATCGGCGGTCAGCGACAACCGATCCGTCACCTTGACGACGCCGTTGATGCCGAGGCGCAGCGAATCCCATCGATCGTTCTCGGTGATGACGAGCACGTTGTTTGGAAGCGAGGGAACGCAGTCCGAATTGCTGTTGGCGATCTGGCTGCAGCCATAGGCCGCCTTGTTCTCGCGAAAATAGTTGTAGCCGATGAAGCCGCCGAATTTCGAACTCGGCCCGTGGAACAGCGCATAGCCGACGTCAAAGGTGGCGTAGGCCAGCTGTCCGGTCACCGGGTTCGAAACCGTGTTGGAGTAGGGGACCGTCGCCTTGAAGAGCACCCAGTCTTCATCGTTCAATTTGCCCGATGTCAGGCTTCCGCCGCCGACAAAGCCCTTGAGGAAGATATTCGACGGGGTATCGAGGCGGCCGAACAGTTCTGCGGTCACGGCACTGGTGTTGTAGGTGAGCCTCGAATTCAGCACGTTCTGCTGCGCCGGATCGACGGTTGCGCCCAGATCCTTCTGGAAACTCCCGGAAGAGTACCAGACGCGTCCGCCGGTCTCTAGTTCGGCATCCGGAATGTAGGGCGCATCCGATGTCCCTCGCAAATGATAGTCCGATGCCGATGGCTCCCAGCGCGCGTCGATGTCTTCACCGAACTTCCGGTTCAGGCCGAGCTTGAATGTCTGGACGCTCTGGCTGGCGCTGGTGGTGCCGCCGGCGGTCGGGAGATAGGCATTGAACGGAGGCAGGACTTGCACAAAGCTTGCCGGTGTGGCGAGGTTCAAGCTGCCGAAATTGGCGTAGTCGTATTCCGCCTTGATCGACCAGGCCGGCGTCAGCGCCCTTTCGACGCCGGCGCCAATCGTCCATCCCCATCGCAAGCCGTCGAACCCTGTCGCGGTGAGCGGCAGGATCGCATTGGTCGTGATGTCGATCCGCTCCTGCAACGCGGCTGCGCCGGCCTTGGCATAGACTAGCGTGCGTCCCCCCGTACCCATGGCAAGACCCAGCCGGCCGGTGAGGCTGCCGCCGGCATCCTGGCGAACCCGGCAATTGGCGGAGATGAACAAGCCCGATGAAGCAAGGCAGGTATTGGTGCCGTCGGCGCTCAGCGCGCTGATGTCCGCCTCGACGCCGAAAACCAGGTTGGTGTTGGGAGCCTGCCAGTTATAGCCGGCCTGCGCGCCGCCGAGCGCGATCGGGCTTCTGACATTGCCGCCATAAATCGAAGCTCCGGCCGGATCGGAAAATTGCGTGCTGCCGAGGCCTCCGCCGATATGTACGCCGGCATAAAAGCCGGTCCAGGACCAGACCTTGCCGACAACGACCTCCGGCATATCAGCCGCGTGGGCGAGACCGTTACCCAAAAGCAGGCTGAAGACCAACGCTGGAAGCTTTTTCACTGCAACAACCCACAATTGTCGTCGGCGTGTACCGCTAACAACAGTGGTCGCAAGTTCTTAAAAAAAGCTGAGCGTTGACGGTTGGCTAACCATATTTTTACGCCGCCGCCGGATCGGAGCCGCAGGCAGTCCCGCGGTTCGACCGGGTAGCGGTTGCGGCCGTTAAGGATTAGTCTGCCTGCTGCTCGTCTTCCGGGAGCGAGCTGGACAACGCCGCAAAGGTGGACGCGATGGGAGAAATCGTTTCCCTTGAAACGCTGGTTGGCGGGATCAGCGGTGGTATGTCGCTCGCTATTCCGACCGATCATGCCGGCGTTGCCATGGCTGCGACGGCTGCCCTGATCGCCCGTCGCCCGACAAATCTCCACCTCGTCTGCGTCCCCATCAGCGGCATCCAGGCCGACATGCTGATCGGCGAAGGCCTGATCGGGTCGATCGAAACCAGCGCCGTGACACTGGGCGAGGCGGGCGGAGCGCCGCGTTTTTCCGAAGGCGTGCGCACGGGCGCGTTCAGGCTGATGGACGCCACCTGTCCGGCCTTGTTGGCCGGTCTGGTCGCGGGCCAGAAGGGCGTTCCGTTCATGCCGATTCGCGGCATCATCGGCAGCGACCTGATGAAGGTCCGGCCGGACTGGAAAATCATCGACAATCCGTTTGCGGCGGATGACCCGATCGTCGTCGTTCCCGCGATACGGCCGGATGTCGCGCTGTTCCATGCGCCCGAGGCGGACCGCTTCGGCAACGTCCGGATCGGGCGTCAGGCCGAACTTGCCACCATGGCCTATGCCGCGACAACGACGCTGGTCACGGTGGAGCGCATCAGCGAGACGTCGCTGCTCGCTGACGAGAATTCCGCGGCCGGCGTGCTGCCGGCGCTCTATGTGACCGCGATCGCGCAGGCGCGGCGCGGCGCGTGGCCGCTCGGACTATGGGGCGAATATCCCGCCGACGCCGCCGAGATGGCGCGCTACGCCCGCATGGCAAAATCGCCTGAAGGTTTCGCGGCTTATATGGACGGCTTCGCGCAGCGGCTTAAGGCGGCGGCGTGAGCGTGACGGCGGCAAGCCTGCGCGAAATCCTGATTGCGACGGTTGCAGATCTGCTCGCCGGCGTGCGCCTGGTCGCCGTTGGCGCCTCGTCGCCGATTCCGGCCGCCGGCGCCATGCTGCTGCGGGCGCGCAACGAGGCGCGCGCCCTGGAGCGGGTGCGCATCGTCGTGCTCGGCTCGCGCGAGCACAATTTCTTCACGGGCGGCGCGGTCGAGCTGTTCGATTGCGCGGCCCAGGGCCGCGTCGACGCATTCTTCCTGGGCGGCGGCCAGATCGACGGCGAGGGCAATATCAATCTGGTCGGGACCGGCGATTACCCGAGAAGCGACGTCCGCTGGCCGGGTTCGTTCGGTTCGGCCTTCCTCTATTATGTCGTGCCGCGCGTGATCCTGTTTCGCGAGGAACATTCGCCGCGCGTGTTCGTCGACAAGGTCGATTTCATCAGCGCGCCCGGCACCAGCGAGGGTATCGCGCGCAATGGCGGTCCCCATGCGCTGCTGACGGGCCTGGCGCTGTTTGATTTCGACAAGGCGCGCAAACGCTTCCGGCTGAGGAGCGTTCATCGCGGCGTATCCGCCGCCGATGTCAGGGCTAATACCGGATTTGACTATGATGAGGCGGCCGATATCCCGACCACCGCCGAGCCCGACCGCGATACGCTTGCGCTGCTGCGCGGACGCGTCACCGGCGAACTCGCGGAGACCTATCCGCAATTTGCAGCGACGCTTGCGGCGGAGCGCGCCGCCTGACCAGGCCGGAAACCCGCCCGCTTCTGGAGCAGGATCGGTAACGATTGAATCAGGGCAACTACGCTCCCTGGATTCGCCATCACTAACCCATCGCCACCGCTTTGTCTTTGCCGCCGTGCTTGCGCTGGTCGAGCCACATGGTGCCGAGCGCGAACGCGATCCAGCCGAAATTGTAGACGACGCCGATGATCAGAACGACCCAGCCGGGAATCGGGCCGACGGCGGCGCGATCGGCAAACTCCGCAAGCGTCGCCGCGGGCGTCGGATGGATGGCGATTTTGCCGTAATAGGCGATCACCTGGACGGCCAGAATCCAGACATAGTTGCGACGCAGCCGACGGCCCGCCGCGCGTGCAAACGAAATGTGATGGCGCGGGCTCGTGTAGTCGCGGGCAAGGATCGCCTGCCATTCATCGTCGCGCGCTTCGCCGGTGAAGATCGGCGCGTAGAAATTCGTTTCCAGCCAGCGCGCGCGGGCGCGCCAGACATTGAAATAGCGATAGCGTCGTGCCTCCATGACGAGAAACAACGGGATCAACAGCCCGACGAGCAGCAGCGGGAGCGGCGACGCTTCCGGATTTGAAAAGGTCGTCGACAGCGCGATTCCCATCGTGACGATCGACCAATTGGTGGTGTTGTCGAGCCGCGTTCGCCAGATCGTCGAGCGATAGACCTCGCCCCGGTAGAGATGCGCGATGGCGCCCATTTCGGCGGGATCGAATGTGTGCAGCGGCTTTGCTTCGTTGGAAACCATCAGAGACATGGCGGGGCCTCCTGTTGCCCGAGCAATATTTTACGAAAACAGCCTGCGTCGACGACGGAATGTCCACATCGTCGACGCCGATGAGCCTCTTTCGAAAATTGCGATACAGCTACTATGCTTGTGCCGCCCCTCAATTGCCAGCATCAGGTCAGCAAATAGCGCCGTGCACTGCAATATCGCGTACCGCTCGGTTCATCCTAGGGTGTGCCGAACGCCTTGAAGGTGATGATGGTATGGGTGTCCTGGATGCCGGGAATGCTCTGCACCTTCTCGTTGACGAAGTGCCCGATGTCGGTGTCGTTTTCGACATAGAACTTCACGAGCAGATCGTAGTGGCCGGCGGTAGAATAGATCTCGGAGGCGATCTCGGCTTCCGCAATCGCATTGGCGACCTTGTAGGACTGGCCGAGCTTGCATTTGATCTGAATGAAGAAGGGAACCATCGCTATCGTCTCCGGAAATGGGCTTTTCGCCCGGGCTCAATATAGCGTCCCGGAACTTGCTGGCAACAACACGCCGGGCTAGGACAAACCATGCGCATGACCCGACAGCGTGGACGCCTGCGAGGCGAGCGATGACGATACCGATCGCGCTCACCATTGCCGGCTCGGATTCCTCCGGCGGCGCCGGTATCCAGGCGGACCTCAAGACCTTCGCGGCGCTCGGCGTCTACGGCGCCTCGGTTATCACCGCGTTAACCGCCCAGAACACGCGCGGCGTGAGCGGGATTCACCGTGTGCCGGCCGAATTCGTGACCGCGCAGCTCGACGCGGTGTTCTGCGATCTCGACGTCAAGGCCGTCAAGATCGGGATGGTGGCGCAGTCTGCGACCATCGATGCGATCGCGGCCGCGCTGGTGCGGTGGTCGCAAACAGCCGTCGTGCTCGATCCGGTGATGGTCGCGACCTCTGGCGACGCTTTGCTTGCGGCCGATGCCGTGGCCGGCCTGCGCACAAACCTCATTCCGCGCGCCGCGCTGATCACCCCCAACCTCCCCGAGGCCGCAGCGCTGCTGGGCGAGCCGGTCGCATCGGGCGAAGCCGCGATCGCGGACCAGGGCAGGCGGCTATTGGCTTTGGGCTGTCCGGCGGTCTTGATCAAGGGCGGCCACGGGGAGGGCGCAGAGAGCATCGACTATCTCGTCACGGCCAGCGGCACCATCGCGCTGCCGGCGCCGCGCATCGCCACCAGCAATACCCACGGCACCGGATGCTCGCTGTCTTCCGCCATCGCCGCCGGTCTTGCCAGAGGCGAGGCGCTGGAAAGCGCCGTTCGCAACGCCAAGGTCTTTATCACCGCGGCAATCGCCGCGGCCGATCGCCTCGATGTCGGACACGGCCACGGCCCGATCCATCATTTTCACCGGTTTTATTAGCTAAGAATGACGACGCTTTCGGGGTCTTCCCCCTCTCCCCGCGCGCGTAGCGCGTGGCGGGGAGGGGTCGGGGGTGGGGGGCGCCTCCGCGGATTCGTCAGCATGAGAGCGAATGGAGAGACCCCCCACCCCCGACCCCTCCCCAC
>JBKQRS010000126.1:0-14613 GCA_052143915.1 Bradyrhizobium sp. | reverse complement strand
TCTTGGTGTTGCGCAGCTTGTCGAGCAGGAAGTCGATCGCATCCATGGTCCCCATCGGATTGAGGATGCGGCGCAGCACGTACATCTTCTTGAGCAGCTGCGGATCGGTGAGCAGCTCTTCCTTGCGCGTGCCCGAGCGCGTGATGTCGATCGCCGGGAAGGTGCGCTTGTCGGAGACCTTGCGGTCCAGGATCAGTTCCGAGTTGCCGGTGCCCTTGAACTCTTCGAAGATCACTTCGTCCATCCGGCTGCCGGTATCCACCAGCGCGGTGGCGATGATGGTCAGCGACCCGCCTTCCTCGATGTTGCGGGCCGCGCCGAAGAACCGCTTCGGTCGCTGCAGCGCATTGGCATCGACGCCGCCGGTCAGCACCTTGCCCGACGACGGCACCACGGTGTTGTAGGCGCGCCCGAGCCGGGTGATCGAATCGAGCAGGATCACCACGTCGCGGCCGTGCTCGACCAGGCGCTTCGCCTTCTCGATCACCATCTCGGCGACCTGCACGTGGCGCACCGCCGGCTCGTCGAAGGTCGAGGAAATGACCTCGCCTTTCACCGAGCGCTGCATGTCGGTGACCTCTTCCGGCCGTTCGTCGATCAGCAACACGATCAGATAGCATTCCGGGTGGTTGTGCGTGATCGAGTGCGCGATGTTCTGCATCAGCACGGTCTTGCCGGTGCGCGGAGGGGCCACGATCAATGCGCGTTGGCCTTTACCAATCGGCGCCACAATGTCGATAACCCTTGCAGAAAGGTCCTTTCTGGTGGGGTCTTCAAGCTCGAGCCGGAAGCGCTGATCCGGAAACAGCGGCGTCAGATTGTCAAAATTGACCTTGTGCTTGGACTTTTCCGGGTCCTCGAAATTCAGCGTGTTGACTTTCAACAACGCAAAATAACGTTCGCCCTCTTTCGGGCTGCGGATGTGGCCTTCGATGGTATCGCCGGTGCGAAGTCCGAAGCGGCGAATTTGCGAGGGCGAGACATAGATGTCATCCGGACCCGGCAGATAATTCGCGTCCGGCGAACGCAGGAATCCGAAACCGTCGGAAAGCACCTCGACGACGCCTTCGCCAATGATGTCGGTTTCCTGGATCGCGAGCTGCTTGAGAATGGCAAACATCAGCTCCTGCTTGCGCATCGTGCTGGCGTTTTCGACCCCTTTTTCCTCCGCAAACGAAACGAGTTCGGCTGCCGTCTGGGCTTTAAGGTCTTGAAGTTTTATTTCCCGCATTGGGATGGTCCTGTGGAGTAGCTGGGGGAGGGGTGCAAGCTGGCTTCTTAGAAAATGCGGACGAAAAATCAGGAAGGTCCGCAGGTCTGAGCAAGGAAAGCGCCGGAGAGGCTTCAAACCTGATGCGGCGGCCGGCTCAACGAGGAGACCGGAACACAACCACATCCGCCTGCGTAGGGTGGGATATCGACAATATAGAAAATCAGTCGGCCTTCCGCAAGATGGCGATAGATCAGGCTCCCGACGCAACATCCTTCAAGCTGGTTTGACTACCACCAGAATGACGATCCCGATCAGCAAGACCGTAGGTACCTCATTGATAATACGGTAAAATTTCTGGCTCCGCACATTGCGGTCGGCACCGAAATCCCTGACGCAGCGCGAAAAAAAGCCGTGGACACCTGACAGCACCAGAACCAAGAAAAGTTTTCCATGCAGCCAGCCGGCCGAAAGCCAATGGCCGGCCCAAGCGAGGTAAAGTCCCGCCAGCCAGGTCACCATCATCGCCGGGTTGATGATCGTCTTCAGTAACCGCCGTTCCATCACCTTGAACGTCTCGGACTGCTTCGACCCGGCTTCCGCCTCGCAATGATAGACAAAAAGCCGCGGCAGATAGAGCATCCCGGCCATCCATGCGATGACCGCGATGATATGCAGCGCCTTGATCCATTCGTACATCGTGCCTCATTCACTCGCGAACGCGCGAATCTGTCTTCGCAATCGAGCCGAGATTTCGCGGTCTCTCGAGACTGCCGGGGACTGCTCTCTCTTGCTCTGGCCAAGAGATATCCGCAACCCCTACTTATCTAAAACAATAATTTTAGAATCTTAGGTTTGAGTCTAAGTAGCGGTGAATTGGTCCCGCACAAAATTGTGCTGCTCTTTCTCAGAGCTTGTTCACATCCATCAACAATTTCCGGTCCATATTTGTCGATCCCCATAACACCATCTGCTTCAAGCGGTTGCGCGGTGATGTCGTCAGCTTATGAAGAGACAAATCCACAAAACCTCCCTATCGTCGTCGCCAGTGAATGGACTTATCCTTATTTGAAGGCCTGTGAAGAAAAAGCCGGGTTATCCCTGATCTGTCGCCACGTCTGCGATTCTCTCAGGTAAGCTCCACAACGATTCACAGGATACACAGGGGTCTCGGTGCCCACGACCGGCAATTATTTCCATCTGCACCTGGTCTCCGACTCGACCGGCGAGACGCTGATCACCGTGGCGCGCGCGGTGGCTGCGCAATATGCCAATGTGACACCGGTCGAACATGTTTATCCATTGGTGCGCAGTCAGAAGCAGCTCGACCGGGTATTGAGTGAAATCGAGGAAGCGCCGGGCATCGTGCTCTTCACCTTGCTGGAGAAGGATCTCGTCGGCCGGCTGGAAGCCAAGTGCCAGGAAATCAACGTACCGAGCCTCTCGATCATCGGCCCGGTCATGCAGTTGTTCCAAGCCTATCTCGGAGCGCCGACGACGGGGCGGGTTGGTGCCCAGCACACGCTGAATGCGGAATATTTCAAGCGCATCGACGCGCTGAATTATACGATGATGCATGACGACGGGCAGCACGTCGAAGGGCTGGAGGAGGCCGACGTGATTCTGGTGGGCGTCTCCCGCACCTCGAAGACGCCGACCTCGATCTATCTTGCCAATCGCGGCATTCGCGCCGCCAACGTTCCGCTGGTGCCTGGTATTCCGATTCCACATCAGTTGGAGACATCGACGAAACCGCTGGTGGTCAGTCTGCACGCGACGCCGGAGCGCCTGATTCAGGTCCGGCAGAATCGGCTGTTGAGCATGGGTGATCGGGACAACGATACCTATATCGATCGGCAGGCCGTTGCGGACGAAGTTGCCTTCGCCCGGCGCTTGAGCGCCAAATTCAATTGGGCGCAGCTCGACGTCACCCGGCGGTCGATCGAGGAAACTGCGGCTGCCGTCTTGAAACTGTTTGCCGACAGGCAGCGCCAACGGCTTGCGGAATGACATTGTGGCGCGGCAGAGATCCGTTGATACTGGCGTCGCAAAGCCGCGCGCGGCAAATGCTGCTGGCCAATGCAGGCATTAGCTTCGAAGCCGTCCCGGCGGAGATCGATGAACGGGCCATACAGGTGGCATCCGGCCTCTTGGCGCCTGGCGATATCGCAGCACTTCTCGCGCGCGAGAAAGCCCGTTTCGTGTCAACGCGGCAATCGGGCCGATATGTCGTCGGCGCGGACCAGACTTTGGCGCTGGGGACGCGGCTCTTCAGCAAACCAGACGGCCGCGGGCAAGCCGCGGAACAATTACATGCGCTCGCGGGCCAAAGTCATGAACTCTACTCGGCGGTTGCGGTGGCGCGAGGTGGCAAGATATTGTTCGAGAAAGTCGCGATCGCGCGTATGACCATGCGGCAGCTGGGCGAGGCCGAAATCGATGCTTATCTGGATGAAGCTGGCGCCGCGGTCACGTCCAGCGTCGGCGCCTACCAGCTTGAAGGGCTTGGTGTGCATTTGTTTGAGCATATCGAAGGCGATCACTTCACCATCCTCGGCCTGCCGCTTTTGCCGCTGCTCGCATTTCTCCGCAGCGAGCGGCTGCTTGGTATCTGAATCCAGGGCGCCGCGGTGCTAGCTCGATGGTAATCCTTGAATGATAGTCCTTGGGCTGACCGGTTCGATCGGGATGGGCAAATCGACCACCGCGAAGCTGTTCGCGGAGGCCGGCGTGCCGGTATATGACGCCGATGCAACCGTCCACAGGCTGTACGAAAGCGAGGCTGCACCTGCGATCGAAGCCGCCTTTCCTGGCACCACCGTGGACGGCAAGGTTGATCGCAACAAGCTTTCGGCGCGCGTGGTGCACGATCCGGGCGCGATGAGACGGCTCGAGGAGATCGTTCACCCGATGCTGGGGGCCTCCCGTCAAAAATTCCTGCGTGATGCCGAGCAATCCGGCGCGGCGGTTGCGGTGGTCGATGTGCCGTTGCTGTTCGAGACCGGCGGCGAAAAGCGGGTCGATGCGGTGGTCGTGGTCACTACCACACCGGAAATCCAGCGCCAGCGGATTCTTGAACGCCCGGACATGACCGACGCGAAGCTCGATGCAATTTTGGCGCGGCAAATGCCCGACGCCGAAAAGCGCAAGCGCGCCAATTTCGTGGTGGATACTTCGCACGGGCTTGATCCCGTGCGCGCGCGAATCCGCGACATTCTGGACGAGGCTGCTAGGATGGCGCCGCGACGATCCTGATTCGTCATTCCCGGCAGCTTGCTTATGCGCGAAATCGTTCTCGACACCGAAACCACCGGCCTCGACCCGCTGCGCGGTGACCGGCTTGTTGAAATCGGCTGCGTCGAGATTTTCAACCGCATGCCGACCGGCCAAAGCTTTCATCGGCATCTCAATCCCGAGCGCGACATGCCGGCCGAAGCCTTCGCCGTGCATGGCCTTTCCAGCGAGTTTCTCGCTGACAAGCCGCTATTTGCCCATGTGGTCGAGGAGTTCCTGGAGTTAATCGGCGACGCGCCGCTGGTGATCCACAACGCCTCGTTCGATATCAGCTTCATCAACGCCGAACTCGATCGAATCAAGCGACCGGCCATCTCGCGCGAACGGCTTGTCGACACGCTGCTGCTGGCGCGGCGCAAGCATCCGGGCGTGTCGAATCGTCTCGATGACCTCTGCTCGCGCTATGCGATCGACAATTCCCGCCGTACCAAGCATGGTGCATTGCTCGACGCCGAGCTCCTCGCCGAGGTGTATATCGATCTGATCGGGGCCCGGCAGTCGCAATTGATTCTTGCCGCGGAATCCCGCGATACGCGCCTGGGCGGATATGGTGAGATGCCACGGCGGCAACGCGAGGTACCCCTCGCTGCCCGGGTGACCGAGGCCGATCGCGCCGCGCATCGGGACTTTGTCGCTACGCTCGGCGACAAGCCGATCTGGAATGATTTTTTGGCTGGTAGCTTGGGCGCGTAAGCCTCTGCGCTTAGCTCGGCTTTACCTGCGCCGCCGCCGCCTGCCGTTCCAGATTCTGGCGATAAAGACCGACAAAATCGACCGGATCCAGCATCAGCGGGGGGAACCCGCCGTCGCGCACCGAGGTTGCGATGATCTCGCGTGCAAACGGGAACAATAGCCGTGGGCATTCAATCATGACCAGCGGATGCAGGTTTTCCTGGGGCACGTTGACGATCCGGAATACGCCGGCATAGGCGAGATCGAAGCTGAACATCAGCTTGCCGCCGTTCTCCGCCTTGCCTTCGACCGAGAGTGTCACTTCGAACTCATTCTCGGCGATATTGTTGGCGCTGACATTGATCTGGATATTGATCGCCGGCTGCTGCTGCTGCGGTGCCAGCGAGGCTGGTGCATTCGGGTTTTCGAACGAAAGGTCCTTGGTGTACTGCGCCAGCACGTTCAACTGCGGAGGAGGGGCCGCCTCGGGAGGCGAGCCGTTGCCGTTGGTCATGGAAGTCTCTCCTGGAACGTGTTGAGCGAGCGGGGAGCCGGTTTGCGTCCGAATTCGCTGGTGAGTACCAAAATGCCTTGTCGAGGCGAGTGGCTATCATAGCCTCGCCTCCCTCCACAAGGACGACAATCACCGCCATCCCGCCGCGGCGCGACCCCGAGGATCGCCCGGCGCGGCCGCGTGCGACAATCCAGGCTCGCGGGTCACGAAACGTGCATTCTAAATTATTGAATATGCGCGATTTCCGGCCATTATCAGGGTTTCCCCCCGCGGCAAAAACGCGCTACAATTCGCTTTGTGGCAAATGGGTAAGTGCATCGGCCTGGCCTGTTTCCACCGGCATGGCGTTTTCATGTCAGGACGTGCCATTGGCCAGGCCAGGTTTCGTGCCTACATGCTGCTGACCCATCCATGATGTAATCTCTGCCGGCCCGTGAGGGGAGCGCTCTACCGCCGGAATTGATCGCCGGCGTGAGAATCAGAAAGCGAATGCGACGTGGATATTTACACCATCATCTTCCTGGCGCTGGCCGTCTTCATTTTCCTGCGCTTGCGTAATGTCCTCGGGCAACGCACCGGAAACGAGCGACCGCCATACGATCGCGCCGCGCGCAATGTGGTGCAGGGGGCGCAGGACAACAATGTCGTTCCGATGCCGGGTGCGGTGATCGACCAGGCGCCGCTGGCGCCGACGGCCGACGTCGCGCCGCCGACCGATCGCTGGAAAGGTCTGGCCGAGCCGGGCACCCCGCTCGCCCAGGGTCTTGACGCGATTGCGGTCCAGGATTCCTCGTTCGATCCGCGGCATTTCCTCAGCGGCGCGCGCAGTGCCTATGAAATGATTGTGCTGGCGTTCGCCAACGGCGATCGCCGTGCGCTGAAGGATCTGCTGTCGCCTGAGGTCTATGAAAGTTTCGAGACCGCGATCAAGGAGCGCGAGAAGCAGGAGCAAAAGACCGAGACGCGCTTCGTGTCGATCGACAAGGCCGAAATTGTCAGTGCCGAAGCCCGCGATCGTGCCGCGCAGCTCACCGTTCGTTTTGTGTCGCAGATGATTTCGGTCACCCGCGACAAGGCCGGTACCATTGTCGACGGCAATCCGGACAAGGTCACCGATATCACCGATGTCTGGACATTCGCCCGCGACACGGCATCACGTGATCCGAACTGGAAGCTGGTTGGCACCGGAAGCGCTCACTAGCCGGCGGCGACAGACCGCCGCGCTTTGTGTGATTGCTATCGCGCTGATACTGGCGCCGTTTGCGGCTATGGCTGCGCGTAAAGCCCACACACTTTTGACGCAACGAAGCGCGCGCACGCATCTTCCTGCTATCCGTCCCCTCCCCTATCCCCGACTGGAGTGGCCGCTCGAGATCGGCGGCAGCCAATATGCGCCGCTCGCGTGGACCGATATCGCCGGCTGGCGCGAGGACGACCATCTGCCGGCGTACAAGGCGTTTCGCGCGAGCTGCACGTCAATTGCCGCGCAACGAAATCCTCCCGCCGACTCCAAGGCGCTCGGCACGTCGTTGCGCGAGCCCTGCCGCGCCGCCAAGACCCTCGACGTCACCGATGGCGCCGGGGCACGGGCCTTCTTCGAGGAACATTTTCTGCCCCTGCGAATCTCGCGGCTTGGTGAGGATGCAGGCTTCGTCACCGGTTACTACGAGCCCATCATCGACGGCTCCCGGGCCCAGACCGACGTCTATAACGTGCCGGTCTATCGCCGCCCGTCGAATTTGTTTGTCCGCGGTTTCAAGCAGGATGCATCCAGCCTGCCGAACAAAGGACAGGTGTTTCGCAAGATTGGTCGTCGCAAGCTCGTGCCCTATTACGATCGGGCCGAGATCGAAGATGGTGCGATTGCCGGCCGAGGCCTCGAAATCTGCTGGCTCAAGAGCCAGACCGATCTTCTGTTCGCGCAAATCCAGGGTTCGGCGCGAGTTCGCCTCGAGGACGGCTCGACCATCCGCATCAATTACGACGCGCATAATGGCTATCCCTACATGGCGGTCGGCCGCATCCTGATCGATCGCGGCATCATCCCGAAAGAGCAGATGTCGATGCAAAAGATCAGGGAGTGGATGGAGCAGAACCCCGATGGTGCCAAGGAGTTGCGCCGGCAGAACCGGTCCTATGTGTTCTTTCGCGAGATATCGCTTTCCGACAAGGATGAAGCGGTCGGTGCGCAGGGCGTGCCGCTGACGCCGGGCCGCTCGATTGCCGTCGACAAGTCGCTGCACGTCTACGGCACGCCGTTCTTCATCGAAGGCGAGTTGCCGATCGAATCGGAGCAATCGAAGACGCCGTTTCGCCGCCTGATGGTGGCGCAGGACACGGGATCTGCGATCACAGGCCCCGCGCGCGCCGACATCTATTATGGCGCCGGCGCTGACGCCGGGCGGGTGTCCGGCCGCTTCCGTCACAACATGCATTTCGTCATTCTTGTCCCGAAAAACCTCGATCCGGTTGCCCGCGGCCGCAAAATGCCGCTGCCGGATCCGCGGCCCTCGGAAAAAATCGCAAAACTGTTTCCGCAGGTTGACGCTTCGAAGAACGCGCAAAGAGACCCGAAGAATGGCGCGAAGCCGTCGGATACTTCCGCGGTTGCGAACCTCAAGAATGCGGCCGGCGCCACGGAGCCCGCAAGGAACGCAGCGCCGCCACAGCCTCCAGCGCCAGCCCAAGCGGTGGCTGGCAAAGTGCCGCTTCCGGAGGCCCGGCCCGTTATCAAGCCGGATCCCGAGGCACGTCGCTACCGTCGCGTCCGTCATTATCGCCGCAGCCGATGAAACGTCCCCCTTCGATCCCGGAATTGTCCGGGCCGCCACGCCGCAAGCGCCACTTGAGCGAGGAAGAGCGTGTGCTGTGGGAAAGTATCGCCAAACAGACAAAGCCGCTGCGAAAGAAGCCTCGCGCCGCAAAGCCTGTAAGCGTCCCACCAGATACGGAAGGGCGCGTTGCCACGAAGCCTGCCGCCTTGCCAGGATCACCTCCCGCCAGTCCGCCGAGAGCGATAAAGCCCGCGGTGCCGCCGCTGGCACCACTTGGGCGCCGCGAGCGTTCGCAGCTTTCGCGCGGGCGGAAGGAGATCGAAGCCCGGCTCGATCTCCATGGCATGACGCAGACCCGCGCGCACCGCGCGCTTTCGGGCTTCCTGCACCGTGCTCACCTCGATGGCTTGACCTTCGTGCTCGTCATCACCGGCAAGGGCAAAATGGGAGCCGAATCCGAGCGTGGGGTGCTGCGCCGCCAGGTGCCGCAGTGGCTCAGCCAGCCGGAATTCCGCGCGCTGGTGGTTGGCTTCGAAGAAGCCCATATCGGTCACGGCGGCGAGGGCGCGCTTTACGTGCGCATCCGGCGATCGAGGATGTGAAGCCAAAGCGTTTTCGAGTGAAGCATGCCCTCGGACTTGATCCGTGGGTGGATACCGGTTCGCATAGCAATCAAATTTACGCAGATTGCGTAGACTTATCCGCGGTAGAAAACGCGTCAAAACAAAAAATCAGAACGGTCTTACGATGCCGACGCGGGGGATCAGCGTCACGATCCAGCCGAGGATGGTGGTGTTCCGATCATTCGCTGCTATCGGCGGCGCGGTTTGCGCGGCCGGCAAGGCCTTGACCGCATGCAGGATCAGGAACAGACAGACCGCCCAGTTCGAAATCCATCGTGAGTAATCGAATACGATCGCAAACATGATGAGATAGGCCGCGCTCACCGCGACAATGCCGGCGACGACAACACGCCGATGCAAATCATCGGCGAGCGATCGGATTAGACCGGCAAAATACCGCCAGAGCGGAGCATGCAGCCAGACCAGCAACGCGAATACGGGCACGCCCAGAAGATTGGAGGGCATGCGCCCCCAGGTATCGGAGATCTCCCTGGAAAGCGGCTGATACCAGATGAAACTGAAACTCAAGAGGTCAGTGCGGCTGGGGTCGGCCATGCGGCTTGTGAGATAGCGGGCAAACTCTGCCTCTGGCACCGCCATCGTTCCCAGGAATTGCGCGGCGAAAAACAACAGTCCGACGCACAATGCCGAGGCAATGCCGATCGCACTATTTTGTCGGTCGAAACCCTGCACCAGGTAATAACGCAGCACCACGATGACTGCGATGGTCGGCACATACATCAAGAGATGGATGTGGTGGATCAGAATGAGGATCATCGACGCCAGCGCGGCGAGCAGCACGAACGCGATGGAGCGCGCCGGCACCATCAACAGGCCAATCGCGAAGGCACAGCCATAGATGTCGAAATGGCCCAGCGTATGCATGAAGTTCTTCAGAAAGAACGGCGAGCCCGCCATGAACACGAACAGCGGCCTATGCGCTTCACCGAGGCCGAAGGTGCGCCGGAACAGGCTGACGAAAAGACCTGCGGTGGTGAGCCAGACGGCGCCGCCGAGCGCGAACACCAGCCACACCGGCACATCGTGCGAAAACAGCGAGACGACGGCGCCGATCAGCGCGCGCTTGGTGAAGCCGAAATGATAATCGACCAGGAGGTGGATATAGGGCACATAGGGCGGAAGCGCGATCTTGTGAAGGAACACCCCGATCACAACGACGGCGTTGACGGCGAGCATCAGGCGCCAGGGGTTTTCCCACACACGCAGATTCATCCAGCACCCGAGAACAGCGGCTAAGTCAGGTGCGGACTATCACATGACAGATGTGTAGGGCGCAACGCGCCGCAGCCATCAAGCCATGCGATCCAATCGGTTAACGCGCTCGGAGCTTGCCGCAGGCGGAACAGCGCCCCCTCTCCCATTGGAAGGGGTAAGCGGGAGTTCGCGGCGCCCTCCGATCCAGATTTGAAAGCTTACAAGATAAACCGGCTCAGATCGGCGTTCTTGGCGAGATCGCCGACATGCTTCTGGACGTAATCCGCATCGATCCGGATGGTCTCGCCATGGCGGTCAGGAGCGGCGAACGAAATCTCATCGAGCACCCGCTCCATGACGGTCTGCAGCCGCCGGGCGCCGATATTCTCCACGGTTGAATTGACGGCGACCGCGACGTCGGCGAGCGCGTCAATGGCGCTGTCGGTGATATCCAGCGTCACGCCTTCGGTCCGCATCAGCGCGACATATTGCTTGATCAGGGAAGCCTCGGGCTCGGTCAGGATGCGGCGCATATCGTCGCGCGTCAGCGCTTCCAGTTCGACGCGGATCGGCAAGCGTCCCTGCAATTCCGGCAACAGATCGGAGGGTTTTGCGATGTGGAACGCGCCGGAAGCGATGAACAGGATATGATCGGTCTTCACCGCGCCGTGCTTGGTCGAGACCGTCGTGCCCTCGATCAGCGGCAACAGATCGCGCTGCACGCCCTCGCGCGACACGTCGCCGCCGACCCGGCCGTCGCGCACACAAATCTTGTCGATCTCGTCGAGGAACACGATGCCGTTGTTCTCGACCGCGACGATCGCTTCCTGCGTCAGTTGATCGTTATCCAGCAGTTTGTCGGATTCCTCGTTGACGAGAATCTCGTGCGAGCTTTCGACGGTCAGCCGACGGGTCTTGGTGCGGCCACCAAGCTTGCCGAAGATATCGCCGATCGAGATGGCGCCCATCTGCGCGCCCGGCAACCCCGGAATTTCGAACATCGGCATTCCGCTGCCCGAGGATTGCGTCTCGACCTCGATTTCCTTGTCGTTGAGCTCGCCAGCGCGGAGTTTCTTGCGAAATGAATCGCGCGTCGCGGCGCTGGAATTGGCGCCGACCAGCGCATCGAGCACGCGCTCCTCGGCGGCCAATTGCGCGCGGGCCTGCACGTCCTTGCGCTTGCGGTCACGGGTTTGCGCGATCGCGACTTCGACGAGATCGCGGATGATCTGCTCGACGTCGCGGCCGACATAGCCGACCTCGGTGAATTTCGTGGCTTCGACCTTGATGAACGGCGCGCCCGCGAGCTTGGCCAGCCGCCGCGCGATCTCGGTCTTGCCGACTCCGGTCGGCCCGATCATCAGGATGTTCTTCGGCAGCACCTCCTCGCGCAGGCTTCCGGTGAGCTGCAGGCGCCGCCACCGGTTGCGCAAGGCGATGGACACCGCGCGTTTGGCGTCGGTCTGGCCGACGATGAAGCGGTCGAGTTCGGAAACGATTTCACGGGGAGAAAAGTCGGTCATGGGTCCTAGGTAGGTTCAAAATGTTGCGGGAACAAGCCGCATTTCATCGGTAGCCGATTGCATCCGGCGAGGGGTTGCGCGCAAGCGTCATGGGTCGCGAACCATCAGCAGGGCCGGACCATCCGGCGTATCAACGATTCGATCGCGGCAAAATCCTGCCTTCTCGTAGGCCCGGATCGCCCGCGCGTTGGCGGGATCGGGGTCGATGACGACACGCGGCGTTCCGGCGGCAAACAACTGGCCGGCAAAGGTCCGGATGAACGCTGAACCATGACCGCGACCGAGCATGTCGGCTTCGCCAATAAATTGATCGAGACCGCGTGTGCCGTCCGGTTGCGGACCGAAGCCGGTGTTCCAGGCGCTCAGATTGTAACATTGCAGATAGGCGAACTGCCGCGCGTCTGTGGTGACGATAAACTGCGCCATATCCGGATGGCCGAGATCGCCGCTTACAAGTTCGAACTGCCCCGCGGGGTCGTGCCACCATTCCGAAACATGAGGCGTCGCGAGCCATCGCTGGACCGTCGGCAGGTCGGCGGCCGACATCGGACGGAAGGCGTAGGCCGTCATGCTCAGCCGCCCTGCAACGTCTCGAGGGTCACATTGCGATTGGTGTAGACGCAAATGTCGGCGGCGATGTCCAGCGCCCGCCGTACGATGGTCTCGGCGTCCTTGTCGGTATCGACCAGGGCGCGCGCGGCCGCCAGGGCATAATTGCCGCCGGACCCGATCGCCATCACGCCGGCTTCCGGCTCCAGCACGTCGCCGGTCCCGGTCAGAACCAGCGACACATCCTTGTCGGCGACGATCATCATCGCCTCCAGCCGCCTCAGATAGCGGTCGGTGCGCCAGTCCTTGGCGAGCTCGACGGCGGCACGGGTCAATTGTCCCGGATATTGCTCGAGCTTGCTTTCCAGCCGTTCGAACAGCGTGAAGGCGTCCGCGGTGGCGCCGGCGAAGCCGCCGATCACGTCGCCCTTGCCGAGTTTGCGGACCTTTTTGGCGTTGGATTTGATCACGGTCTGGCCGATCGACACCTGTCCGTCGCCGCCGATCACGACCTTGCCGCCTTTGCGGACCGTCAAAATGGTGGTGCCGTGCCAGACCGGCGATGAGGGTTGTGATGCTTGCATGGAGTACCTCGTGTTCGGCCAGATTTAGGGACTGGCGCGGGGGGTTACAACACAGCGTTTTCAGGCGCTGCGTGCCCTCGGACCTGACCCGGGGGGTGGCTGTCGGTTCGCGTAATGAAAACGTCTCAAAAAAGGGGCCGGATTTCGGTCACCATAGGCGGAAGTTCAGCCCTCAAAGCGCCATCCCGCAGTAGCGAAGGCTGCATCAGCCTGTTAAAAGGGCCGCGTTTTCGGGCTGAGGGAAGCACTTTTCATGCGCAGCGCCACCATCAAGCGCAAAACCAAGGAGACCGATATCGAGGTTACCGTAAACCTCGACGGAACCGGCGTGTCCAACGTCGCGACCGGGATCGGCTTTTTCGACCATATGCTCGATCTCCTGGCCCGGCATTCGCGCATCGACATTTCCGTGAAGGCGGTCGGCGACCTTCATATCGATCACCACCACACCACGGAGGATGTCGGCATTGCGCTTGGACAGGCCGTGAAGCAGGCGCTCGGGACCATGGCCGGGATCACCCGCTATGCCTCGATCCATATGCCGATGGACGAGACGCTGTCGCGTGTCGTGATCGACATTTCCGGCCGGCCGGTGCTGGTGTTCAAGGTCGAGTTTCCGCGCGACAAGGTCGGCCAATTCGATACCGAACTGGTTCGCGAGTGGTTCAACGCCTTTACCATCAACGCCGGCGTGACTTTGCACGTCGAAACCCTATATGGCGAGAATAGCCATCATATCGCCGAATCCTGCTTCAAGGGTCTGGCGAGGGCGCTGCGGGCGGCGGTCGCGATCGATCCGCGAGCCGCAGGCGAGGTGCCATCCACCAAAGGTCAGCTCGGCGGCTGATCTCGCTTCTCGGCGGAGAGTAATCATGCCGGTTTACACAGTTCATGCTCCGGTGACCAACAGCGCGGATTTCCGCGCGACCGATCGCTTCACCTTTGTTCGCGACGGCTTTCATGTATGGGCCGCACTTTTCGGCGTGGTGTGGCTCGCCTGGCATCGTCTGTGGCTGGCGCTGGTCGGCTGGATCGTCCTGATGATTGCCGTCGATGTCGGAATGGTTCGCCTTGGCGTTGGCGCGCCAACGGTCTTTCTGGTGGACGCCCTGCTCGCGCTGTTATTGGGATTTGAAGCCGCCAGTCTCGAGCGCTGGACGCTGTCGCGGCGCAACTGGCATCAGCTCGACATCGTGGTCGCCGACGATGAGGAGGCGGCCGAGCGACGGTTTTTCGATCGCTGGACCGCCCAACAACGCGGGCTGAGCAACGATCAACCGGCGGTCGATCGCGGCGCGCCACCGCCGACGCGGGATATTCCGGGCCAGGGATTTTCGCGGCCGCCGCCGCTGCCTCGCGACGAGATCATTGGCCTGTTTCCGGAACCGGGAGCATCGCGTTGAGCGTTGCGATCATCGATTACGGCTCCGGCAACCTGCACTCCGCCGCCAAGGCGTTCGAGCGCGCCAGCCGAAGCATGGAGAATCCGGCCCGGATCGTAGTGACCCGCGACCCCGAGGTGGTGTTTCGCGCCGATCGCATTGTGCTGCCCGGCGTCGGCGCCTTCGCCGATTGCCGGCGCGGGCTCGACGAAATTCCCGGCATGATCGATGCCTTGGAAGAAAGCGTGCGGAAAGGGGCGAAGCCGTTTTTCG
>JBKQRS010000125.1:0-6102 GCA_052143915.1 Bradyrhizobium sp. | reverse complement strand
AGCACAGCAAGATGAGGGAGACGGCCAGAAGGCGGCCCTGCTTGCCGGTCATCGGGCCGAGCTCGGTTAGGGATTTTTCCACAGTGGCATGGCCGCCGGGGATCTCCTTCGCTTCGGGCGGCATCATCGTCATCATGATGAAGTAAAGCCCGATCGACATCAGAATCGAAAATGGCGCCGCAGCGACCAGCCAACTCAGCCATGTGATGTCATGACCCAGCATCTTCTGGATGAAGCCGATAGCGACCATGTTCTGCGCCGCCGCGGTCTTGATGCCGACGTTCCAGATGCTGACCGCCTGGACCGTCGTGATCATCAGGAGGCCGGCGAAACGGCTCTTCTTGTCGACGCCGAACGCGAGAATGACGCCCATCATGATCGGGATCACTGCGGCTGCTCGCGCCGTCGCGCTGGGCACGAGGAAGGCCAGCACCGTGGACACAACAATCGCGCCGATCACGATCCGGTTGGTTCGGGTACCGACCCGCGACAGGATCACCAGGGCGATCCGGCGATCGAGGCTGGTGATCGTCATGGCGGCGGCAAGAAACAGGGCGGCGGCCACCAGCGTCAGCGC
This sequence comes from Bradyrhizobium sp., assembly GCA_052143915.1. Taxonomy (GTDB): domain Bacteria; phylum Pseudomonadota; class Alphaproteobacteria; order Rhizobiales; family Xanthobacteraceae; genus Bradyrhizobium. Next base: position 5,525 of record JBKQRS010000125.1, on the reverse strand, counting down.
CGTGTTACCGAAGCCGCTCATGGCGATGGTGAGACCCTGAACCGTGCCGATCGATACATTGGGGTTGGTGAGGCTCGGCGAAATGCCGAGGAAAAAGGCCATCAATGCCGCGATGACCACGGCGCTCACGGCATAGTCGAGCGCTTCGGTGACCCAGACGATCACCGCGAAGCCGAACACCGCGAGCATGCGATGGCCTGCGATCGCTAACCCCGCCGGCGTCGGCAGCAGCAGGATTGCGACCAACACCGCCGCCGCCAATACCAATCCCCAATTGGCTCTGATCCAGTTTGGCCGTTGGTTAACCTGATCGAGATCGCGTGATGCTGCCTGCCCTGCAATTCCCATTGATTGCTCCTCCCAGAGAAAACCAATCTGGCCGAACCGGCAAACGCCGTTTTGCGATGGATCAATGGCCGGCGCAGCGCGGTGTTTGCATAGTGGTGTGGCGGCTGCTGTCCGCCTCGAACCGCATGTTCACCAAGGCATTTTGCGCCCGGCGGATTGACCTCAATCAAGTGCGGCGGAGCGATACGGCGTAGTTTCCGCCAGTAATGCTGACACATCGCACGATTCCAGTCGTCGATGCGGCGAATCTCGACATCAATTGTACCTGTCCGGTGAGATAGAAAATGGCCGTGCCGAAACCGACGAAGCGAAACTTGTTGATTGGTGCTCTGTTGTTTGCCGTCGCGGGACTAATGGCATACTGGCAACGGGATGCGATCATCGGGTGGTTAAGCCCCGACAGCCAGAACCAAACGATTTTTCTCTCTGGCAATATCGAAGCTCATCAAAGCGTGCTCGGCTTCAAGACCGTTCAGTCTCGCATTGTCGAATTGCCCTTCAACGAAGGCCAATGGGTCAAGGCCGGCACGTTGTTGTCGCGCCTCGACGATTCGGATTACCGCCAGCAGGTGGCGATCTCCGAAGCGACGCTCGACGTGCAGAAGCGGCAACTTGCAACAGCCGAGCAGAACTGCGCGGCCGCTCAGAAGCTTCTCGAAAGTGATGCCGCCGATCTTGAACTGGCGAAGCTGGAATTCACCCGCGCGGACGACCTGATGAAAAAGGGTGCGGGCACCATTGAAGCGCGCGATCTGACCCGCGCCACATTGAAGAAGGCAAACGCCGGGATCGAGCGTGACGAGGCATTGGCGCAGGCCGCGGAGCGTCAGATCGAGCTTGCAAAGGCCAATATCCTGAACGCAGAAGAGGCCCTCAAGCTTGCCAAAATCGTGCTCGATTATACGGTGTTGACGGCACCGTTCGACGGCGTGATCACCGTGCGCCAGGCGGAGCTTGGGGAGATCATGGTGCCGGGCACCCCGGTGCTGACCCTCGCCGATCTCGATCACATCTGGCTGCGCGCCTATATCAACGAGACGGATATCGGAAAGATTCGGCTTGATCAGGCCGCGACGGTCAAGACCGACACCTATCCGGGGAAGAGCTACAAGGGCCGCGTCTCCTTTATTTCCTCCGCTGCCGAGTTCACGCCAAAAAGCGTCGAAACCCACGCCGAGCGGGTCACGCTGGTCTACCGCATCAAGATCGACATCGACAATCCGACCCACGAGCTGGTTCCTGGCATGCCGGCCGATGCGGTGCTGGAGGCTATGCCCGCAGGCCAGTCATGACCGCACAACACCCGATCATCCAGGTCGATGGGCTGATCAAACGTTTCGCGGAATTTACAGCGGTGGATCGGCTGAGTTTCTCGGTGAACCGGGGCGAGATTTTCGGTCTCGTCGGGCCCGACGGCGCCGGGAAGACCGCAACCATGCGAATGCTGGCGGGCGTGATGCGGCCGAACGGCGGCGCCATCGTCATCGACGGCATCGATGCCGTGGCTGATCCGGAGGAGGCAAAGCAGCATGTCAGCTATATGCCGCAACGCTTCGGTCTCTACGAAGACCTCACGGTCGATGAAAATATCCGCTTCTATGCCGATCTGTTCGAGGTGCCCCCGGCAATCCGCCGCGAGCGTGCGAGCCGCCTGCTTGCGGCATCCGGCATGAGCAATTTCGGTGGATTCAGGGCCGGTCAGCTATCCGGTGGAATGAAGCAGAAGCTCGGCGTTGCCTGCGCCCTCGTGCATACGCCGAAGATATTGCTGCTCGATGAGCCCACCACGGGCGTCGATCCGGTATCGCGCCGGGATTTCTGGCGCATCCTCTATGGGCTGCGCGAAGACGGTGTCACCATCGTGATATCGACCGCCTATCTCGACGAAGCCGAGCGCTGCAACCGGCTCACTCTTCTGCATAGCGGCCGCGCGCTTTATTGCGACACGCCGGCGGAACTCAAGAAACACATGCCGGGCGCGCTGATCGCGATCTCGTCCACTGACGGCCGTGCGGTGCGCGGCGCCATCAGCGGACGGCCTGGGGTAAGTCAGGTGCTGCTGGTCGGCGACGGCGTCCATGCTGTCGTCGACGATGCTGACCTGCGCATTCCCCAGTTGCGGGAGACCCTCCGCCTTGCCGGCGTGCCGGTTTCCGACATTGCGGTCGCCTCGCCCAGCATCGAGGACGCGTTTGTCGCGCTGCTGGAAACCGGAGAAGCACCGTGAACGAGGCCGGGCAATCCCTGCAGGCGAACGCCACCGATCAGGTTATCGCGGACGATCTCGTCAAGCGTTTCGGCGACTTCGTTGCGGTCGACCATGTCAGCTTCCGGATTTCGCGCGGCGAGATCATGGGCTTTCTCGGTCCGAACGGCGCGGGGAAATCGACGATCATTCGCACCCTGTGCGGACTGCTCCGGCCCAGCGGCGGCCGCGCGATCGTCGCCGGGATCGATGTCTCGCGCGATCCCGAAGGCGTGCGCCAGCGCATCGGATATATGTCGCAGAAATTCTCGCTGTACCGCGACCTCACGGTTGAGGAAAATCTGAATTTCTTCGGCGGCATTTACAACGTGCCGCGCGCCGAGCTTGGCGAACGCATGCGCTTCGCGGTCGACATGGCGGGCCTTGCCGGCCGTGAGCATGCGCTGGTCGGAACGCTTGCCGGCGGATGGCTGCAACGGCTGGCGCTGGGCTGCGCTGTGATGCACCGGCCCCCCATTCTGTTCCTGGATGAACCGACTTCCGGGGTCGAACCCGCCTCGCGGCGGCGTTTCTGGGATCTGATCCATAGCCTGGCGAGCGAGGGCGTCACCGTTCTGGTGTCAACCCATTACATGGAGGAAGCCGAATACTGCCATCGCATCGCGCTGATAAATCATGGACGCCTGATCGCGACCGGCAGCCCGGCAAAACTCAAGCAGACGGCGATCGGCGGCGAGCTGCTGCTGCTGGAATGCGACGCACTCGGCCAGACGCTCGAAGCCCTGCAGGGCGCGAAAGACGTGCGCGATTGTTCGGTTTTCGGCAATGCGCTGCACGTCCTCGTCGGCAATGCGGAGAGGAGCCTCTCCGAGCTTCCCGAACTGCTCGCCGCGAAAGGGTTGCGTCCGCGCCATATCGCGCGAATTTCTCCATCGCTGGAGGACGTGTTCGTGCAGCTTGTCGCGGCCGACGTCGCCCCGGGGAAGGCCGCATGAGGATCCGTCGGCTCAAGGCCATCGCGCTCAAGGAATTGCTGCAGATCTGGCGGGACCCCCGCAGCCTGATGATCGCGCTCCTGATGCCATTCACGCAAATGTTCTTGCTGGGCTATGGCGTGACGCTGGATCTCAAGCACATCCCGATATGCACGTTCGACCGCGAGGCAAGCCAGGACAGCCAGGCGCTGCTCAAGCGCTTCGAGGCATCGAACTATTTTGCAATTTCCCGCAACCTGCAGAGCTATCCCGCGCTGGTTGCGGCGATCGACCGCGGCGACTGCAAGCTTGCCATCGTCATCCCGCCGGATTTCTCGCAGCGCCTGAACGATACCAGCCGGTCGACCGTTCAGGCCATCCTGGATGCGACCGACGACAACACGGCTAACATCGCATACGGCTATGCATCCGCCGTCGTCGCCGGCTATTCAAGCGACATGGTGCTCGACGCGCTGGACCGCCAGGGCCAGCAGTTCCAGCTTATTCAACCCATGGCCGTCCAGTCGCGGGTCTGGTTCAACGAGGACCTGGAGAGCCGCAACTTCATCATCACCGGACTGGTCGCGGTCATCATGGCGCTGGTCGGGGCGCAACTCACCTCGCTCACCATCTCACGGGAATGGGAACGGGGAACCATGGAGCTCTTGGTATCCACGCCGGTCACGCCCGGCGAGGTGATGGTCGGCAAGCTCGCGCCTTATCTTGTGATTGGCTGGGTCGACGCTGCGTTTTGTCTGGCGATCGCGACATTCTGGTTCGGCGTGCCGTTTCGCGGAACGCTATTTGCCCTGTTCGCCACCACGACCCTGTTCCTGATCGTCGTGCTGGGGATCGGTTATTTGCTGTCGGTGCTGATCCGCAGCCAGATCGGCGCAAGCCAGGTGGCGCTGTTGCTGACGATGCTGCCGACCACACTGTTGTCCGGCTACGTGTTTCCGATCGATCAGATGCCGACGCTTACCCAGGACATTACGTATCTGGTTTATTCCCGATACTACGTCACCATCATCAAGGCGATATTTCTCAAGGGCGCGGGCATCCCGGCGCTGGCCATGCCCATCATCTTTCTTCTGGTTTACGCCGCGGCGGTCATGACATTGGCCGCGCGGGCATTCCGCAAGAGTCTGGACTGAGGCGCGCGATGCTGAACCGGGTCTCGCACATGCTGGTCAAGGAGTTCATTCAACTCTGGCGTGACAAATGGGGCCGCTTCCGCCTGATCGTGCCGCCTCTCGTCCAACTCCTTCTGTTCGGTTACGCAGCCACCTTCGAGGTTTATCATGTCTCCACCGCGGTGCTCGACCTCGACCACACCCAGGAAAGCCGCGAGCTGATCGCAAGGTTCACCTCAAGCAACCGGCTGAATATCGTGCAGTCGGCGACGACCCAGAACGAGATCAATGCCACGATCGATGCCAGCGACGCCGCCGTCGCATTGGTCATTCATCCCGGGTTCGCCAATCTGTTGCGCAAGGGCCAGGCCGCGCCCCTTCAAGTGATCGTCGATGGCACCAATTCCAACACCGCCCTGATTGCGCTCGGCTACGTCAATACGATTGCCGCCGGCTTCTCGCAGGACTACGCGACCGATCTGGCGGAAAGAACCCAGGGAATAAATGGCTCGAAGCTCGTGCAGGTAAGCATCGCGCAGCGTCCCTGGTACAATCCGGATCTCAACGGCCGCTGGTTCTTCGTCCCTGGTTTGATTGCCACGATCACCCTCGTCATGCTGGTCAACCTCACGGCCTTCGCTGTCGTGCGGGAACGCGAGGTCGGCACGCTCGAACAGATCATGGTGAGCCCGATACGACCGGCCGAATTCATACTCGGCAAGACGGTACCGTTCTTCGTCGTCGGAATGGGCATCGCCGGGCTGATCACGATCACGGGCATATTATGGTTCCACGTTCCGTTCGTCGGCAACCCGCTCGTGTTCCTGTGCGGCACGACCTTGTATCTCTTCAGCCTGCTCGCCA
>JBKQRS010000124.1:0-15081 GCA_052143915.1 Bradyrhizobium sp. | reverse complement strand
CGGCGACCCGGCTGCACGACGCCGTCGTCGACGAGAGCGATCTTCGCCGCGGCATGGCCGCCGCGCGCGTGCTGTGGGGCAACGTGGCGAGCCTGCTGGTCGGCGACTTCCTGCTCGGCCAGGCCTTTCGCATGATGGTCGAGGTCGGCTCGCTGCGCGCGCTCGACATCCTGTCATCGGCCGCCGCGACAATCGCCGAGGGCGAAGTCATGCAGCTGGCGGCGGCGAAAAACACCGCCACCACGGAGGACGAATATCTCGCGGTGATCCGCGGCAAGACCGCCGAGCTGTTCGCGGCGGCCTGCGAAGTCGGCCCCGTGATCGCCAATCGTCCGAAGGCCGAGCAGACCGCCTGCCGCTCCGTCGGCATGAATCTCGGCATCGCCTTCCAGCTGGTGGACGACGTTCTGGATTATGGCGGCAAGTCCGCCAAGCTCGGCAAGAACGTCGGTGACGATTTCCGCGAGGGCAAGATCACGTTGCCGGTGGTGCTGGCGTTCCGCCGCGGCAACGATGTCGAGCGTACATTCTGGATCAACGCGCTGGAGCGCGGCGAGATCAGCGACGGTGATCTCGATCACGCCGTCGGGCTGATGACCAAACACCGCGCGCTCGAGGACACCATCAACCGCGCCCAGCATTACGGCGCGATGGCGGTCGACGCGCTGGCACTATTTCCGGCCTCGCCGATGAAGACCGCGCTTGAACAGGTAGTGGCGTTTTGTTTGGCGAGAACGCATTGATGCGCTCGCTTTAGCGTCTCCCCGCCATAACCGGGGCGACGAAGCAGCGCACCGCTCAGCTCAGCACCCCGGCATGCACCCACCATTGCGGGCGTGCGAGCTGAATTTTCTGCGCGGCGCGCTGCGCCTCGGCGGTATTCTCAAAGATTGCAAAACAAGTAGCGCCCGACCCCGACATCCGCGCCAGCCATGCCCCATCGGTGGCGCTGAGCGCCGAGATCACCTCACCGATCACAGGCTGGATGCGCATTGCCGGGGCTTCAAGATCGTTGGTACCCGCGGCAAGGGCCTCCACCCAGTCTTCGACCGATGCGCCTTGCTCGGGCCAGGCGATGGCCTGGATCACGTCCGACGCGCCCACCAGCAATTCGCCGTTGCGCAAGCCGAGAGCCTGGAACACGTCCCTGGTCGCCACGGGAACGCGGGGATTGACCAGCACGCAGGGCAATTTCGGCAAGGCGAGCGGCAGCAGCGATTCACCAACGCCGGTCATGACGCAGGCGCGCGAGGCCAGACAAACCGGCACGTCGGCGCCGGTCAATCGCGCGACCTCGACCAGCTTCGAATCATCGATGGAAAGACCGTTGGCCTGCGCGAGCAACCGCAGCGCCGCCGCGGCATCGGCTGAACCACCACCGATTCCGGCGGCGACCGGCAGCACCTTGTCGAGCGTGAAGCTGCCGACCTTCAAACCCGGCACGCGTTCGCCGAGCAGCCGTGCCGCCTTCAGCACGAGATTGTCGGCGGGCTCACCACAGGCCTGCGCAAGTGGCCCAGTGGTCGTAAGCTTTAGTTCCGGTCCAGCCTTCAGGCTCAGACGGTCGGCGCAATCGGCAAACGCGACCACGCTTTCGAGCTCGTGATAGCCGTCCACCCGCCTTCCGACCACCCGAAGGGTCAGGTTGACCTTGGCACGCCCTTCGTCGACCAGCGCATTGCCGGCGGATTCGACATTCGCTTCAGTAGCTCCACCGGTCGTCATCGCGAATGCAAAATCCAAATAAGCCGTGCTGGAATGATGATCTTAAACGTCTCTCGGCTCAAAAATCCGGGAAGCGGGCCTGCCACAGCGTCCCACCGTGAAGGCCGCGAGCAGCCGAGCTGTCTACTCTTCCTGGTTCAACCGCCCTTGCCGTCTTCTTTTTTCTTGTCCGCGGAGGCTGCCGAGGAGGTATCGTCGGCAAGCCCGTTTTCGATCTTGGCCTCGATCTTCGGCAGATCTTCCGGCTCGGGCTTCAGGTCGCGGGCGTGCGCCCACTGGAACTTGGCTTCCAGCGTACGGCCGACGCGCCAATAGGCGTCGCCGAGATGGTCGTTGATCGTCGGGTCCTCGGGCTTGAGATCGATCGCACGCTCGAGATTCTTCACCGCGTCCTCGAAATTGCCGATGCGGTAATAGGCCCAGCCGAGCGAGTCCACGATGTAGCCGTCATCCGGGCGCTGGTCGACGGCGCGCTTGATCATCTTCATCCCCTCGTCGAGATTGATGCCCTGATCAATCCAGGAATAGCCGAGATAATTCAGCACGTGAGGTTGCTCCGGCTGCAGCTCGAGCGCCTTGCGCATATCTACCTCGGCCTTGCTCCACTGCTTGGAACGCTCCTCGCAGATGCCCCGGTAATAATAATAAACCCAGGTGTTCTTGTCGCCGTTCGCCGGCAGGGCGTCGATGCCCTGCGAGTAGGTCTGGGCGCAGTCGGTGAACTTCTTGCGGCCACGCTCGACATTGCCGAGCGCCATGATGGCCTCAAGATCCTTGGGGTCTTCGGTCGTGACGGTTTTCAGAATCTTGATCGCCTCGTCGCTGCGGTCGGCGGCGTCGAGGTTGATGGCGAGTTGAATCTGCGCGTTGCGCCGCAGCGGCGAGCTGGCCGGCATGCGCTCATAGACCTTGATCGCCATCGCCGGCTTTTTCACCGATTCGTAGAGATCGGCCAGTGACAACAGCGCCAGCGGATGATTCGGCGCGAGATACAGCGCGAGCTGCAAATAGACCAGCGCGAGGTCCTCGCCGCCGCGCCGCGTCAGCGTTGCGCCGATCCCGTAAAGCGCTTCGGCGGCGCCGGTCTGCGCCGAATCGACCAGCGGCGGCAGCTTCTTGCCCGCTTTTACTTCGCGCAGGCCTTCCAGTACCAGCGGATGCCGCGGGAGCTTCTTGTCGAATGCCTCATAGACCGCGACCGCCGATGCTTCGTCCTTGTTGCGCGACAGCCAGCGCGCATAGTCGTCGGCCACGCGCAGCATGGAGTCCTCGAGCTTGTAGGCCCGCTCGAGGCGCACGCCGGCGTCTTTCTCCTTGCCCGCGAGTTCAAGGATCATCGCCGAATGCAGGTCCTTGAAGATCGGATACCATTCGGGACCGGTCAGCTTGTCGATGTTGGCGACCGCCGCTTTGGTGTCGCCGGCGCCGTAACTGGCCCAGCCCGACAGCAGCGTGGCGACCAGATCCGTGATCGGCCCGCGTATCGACTGGTTGATATTGGTCTGCGCGGTTGCGTATTTCTTCTGCTTCAGATCGCGCACGCCGATGACGAGCCGGGCAACGCGATTGGACTTGTCCACCACGAGGATTCGATCGGCGAGCTTGACCGCCTCGTCAATATCGCCGTCCGCAAGCGAGGAAATGAACGCGCGATCCAGCAATTCATTGTTCTTCGGATCGGTGCGAAGCGCCGAGCGATAGAAGGTCGCCGCCGAACTGGCGTCGCGCTCGACGCTGGCATGACGCGCGGCCAGGTAGCTGCCCGACGTCGTCAGCGATTTCAGATCGTGATTGGACGGAAATTGCGCGGAGTTGTCGGCGGGATGCTCGGGCGTCTGCGCCGAAATCGAGCCGGGCAGCGCCAGCGCAGCGAAGGCAATGGCGGCAATCGTCCGACGATTGAAACGAATGGAAAGCATCACGGTTCGCCTTCAGCTCAAGGATTTACGGCAGGATCTTGTGACCAACTCGAATGCAAACCCAGCAGGCGGCATCAAGCCAAGTGACAATGCCGCTTTTAGCGATCAACCGCAAGGATACGGGGTGGCAAATCGATTGGCGGGAACAGCCCGGTCGCCGCCAACCCCGCCTCAAAACGCTTCCAGTATGGCGGTATCGTGGCCGAGCGGTCGAACCCGGTCACGCAATCGTGGTCACATCGCCTCATAATTGGGCCCGCCGCCACCCTCGGGCGGAACCCAAGTGATATTGCCGTTCGGATCCTTGATGTCGCAGGTTTTGCAGTGGACGCAATTCTGGGCGTTGATGACGAAGCGGGGAGTTGCCCCCTTCTCGACCCATTCGTAGACGCCGGCCGGGCAATAGCGGTTGGACGGCCCGGCATAGACATCGTGTTCCGAGGTCTTCTGCAGGTTCATGTCGGCCACCTTCAGGTGAACCGGCTGGTCCTCTTCGTGATTGGTGTTGGAGAGGAACACCGATGACAGGCGGTCGAAGGTCAGCTTGCCGTCCGGCTTCGGCGGCGCGATCGGCGCATGGGCTTTCGCCGGATCAAGCGTCTTGCGGTCGGGCTTGGCGTGCGACTGCGTACCGAACAGCGAGAAACCCAGCGTGTTGCACCACATATCGATGCCGCCCAGTGCGACGCCGAGGATGGTGCCGAATTTGGACCACAGCGGCTTGACGTTGCGGACGCGGTACAGATCCTTGCCTACGGCTGAGCCGCGCCAGGCATTTTCGTAGTCGACCAGTTCATCGTTGGCGCGCCCGGCGCCGAGCGCGGCGGCGACATGTTCGGCGGCCAGCATGCCGCTGCCCATGGCGTTATGAACGCCCTTGATACGCGGCACATTCACAAGTCCCGCCGCGCAACCGATCAGCGCGCCGCCTGCGAAGCTCAGGCGGGGCACAGACTGATAACCGCCCTCGGTGATGGCGCGCGCGCCGTAGGCAAGCCGTTTGCCGCCTTCAAACAGCACGCGGATCGAGGGATGCGTCTTGGAACGCTGGAATTCATCGAACGGCGAGAGATAGGGATCGTCGTAATTGAGATGCATGACGAAGCCGATCGCCACCAGATTATCGTCGTAGTGGTAGAGGAACGAGCCGCCGCCGGTTGAATTGTTCAGCGGCCAGCCGAACGCATGCTGGATCAGACCTTTGCGGTGTTTGGCGGGATCGATCTGCCAGACCTCCTTGAGGCCGATGCCGAATTTCGGCGGTTCGCAGCCCGCATCGAGGGAGAATTTCGCAATCAGCTGCTTGGTCAGGCTGCCACGGGCGCCTTCGGCGAACAGCGTGTACTTGCCGAGCAGTTCCATGCCGCGCGTGTAGGACGACTTGTGCGAGCCGTCCTTGGCAATTCCCATGTCGCCGGTCGCGATCCCGCGCACCGCGCCCTTGTCATCGTAAAGCACCTCCGCCGCGGCAAAGCCCGGGTAGATCTCGACACCGAGCGCCTCGGCCCTGCGCGAGAGCCAGCGACACAGCTGGCCGAGCGAGCCGACATAGCAGTGATGGTTGTTCATCAGCGGCGGCATCATGATGTTCGGCAACCGGATCGCGGCGCTCGCCGTGTTCCAATAGAACCGGTCTTCGCTGACCTGCGTCTTCAGCGGGCAATCGCCGTCCCCGCGCCAGTCCGGAACCAGTTGATCGAGCGCTACCGGATCGATCACCGCGCCGGATAAAATATGCGCGCCGACCTCGGAGCCCTTCTCGACGACCACCACGGTAAGATCGGCATTGAGCTGCTTCAGCCGAATCGCCGCGGCGAGGCCCGACGGCCCCGCACCGACAATCACGACATCGAATTCCATGGATTCGCGCGGCGGCAATTCTTCGGTAGTCATGGTCTGGTCTCAGCCCGGTTGGAAAAGCTTATACAGGTCGTCCACAGAGCGTTTGTTTCCGATTTTTGCCGGAAGAACAACCACGGAAATGCCGCATGAGGCGTTTCGTTGCAGCGCAATCCGGCCTAGATTGCAAGAATGCCCGTGACATCGATCCATGACGCCTGATCCCGCGCCTACCGTTCAGCAATTGCTGGCCTTTTATCTGGAGGCCGGGGTCGACTGTGCGCTGACCGAGGAACCGGTCAACCGGCTATCCGATCCTGACATCGTCCCAGCACCCGGCGTTCCAAGTCCCAATGTCTCAAGTCCCAACTTCCCAAATCCCGGCGAAACAACCCCTGCGCGCTCGGTCAAGACGGCACCTGCCGCAACGGCGGCCATGCGCGCGGAGGCAACAGCGGCGGTGCCGGAGGCCGCCATCGCGTCGGCGCGCGAGGCGGCCCGCACCGCGCCTTCGCTTGAGGTGCTGCGGAGCCTACTCGAGAATTTCGACGGCTGCGCGCTCAAATCCACTGCGACGCGCCTGGTGTTCGCCGACGGCAACCCGCATGCGCGCGTCATGTTCGTCGGCGAGGCGCCCGGACGCGAGGAAGACATCGAGGGGCTGCCTTTCGTCGGGCGCTCGGGCAAGCTCCTGGACCGGATGATCGCGGCAATCGGGCTCGATCGCAGCAAGGCCTACATCGCCAATGTCATTCCATGGCGGCCGCCGGGCAACCGCACGCCGACGCCGCAGGAAACGCAGATCTGCCTGCCGTTCATCCAGCGGCAAATCGAACTGGTCGATCCGGACGTGCTGGTGACGCTCGGCAATCCTTCCACGCAAACCCTGCTGTCGACGCGCGAAGGCATCATGAAGACGCGCGGGCGCTGGTTCGACTACGATACCGGCACGCGCGTGATCCGCGCGATCGCCACGTTCCATCCGGCGTATCTGTTGCGCTCACCGTCCTACAAGCGCATGGCGTGGCAGGACTTGCGTGCGATCGCCAAAGCGCTGGGGGAGACGAAGTCCTCATCCTGAGGAGCACGCGTCAGCGTGCGTCTCGAAGGATGGGCGGCATGGGGGCCTCTTGGTTCGAGACGGCGCTTGCGCGCCTCCTCATCATGAGGGTCAAGCTAAGGCACCTTCGGCCGCACAATGGCCCAGCCGACTCGCAACAGCGGCTGCCGTCCATTCACCAGCCGCTCGAACGCCCGTGGCACTTCGGGCACGAGGTCCGGGAACCGCCGCACGATATCGGCCGGCGGCGTGCCGGCCGTGTCCGATGCGCGCCAAACCACGACGCCGCCGGTTTCGTTGAATTTCGCCAAGTTCAGCCACGGCGTCCGTTCCGGCGCCGCGGCGAGAAACAGATGGGGACGGTCGGCGCTCAACGTGATCAGCGTCGCAAGCCGGGCGTCGCCGCTCACGGCGCGGAGCGGCTGGTTGGTCCGCCGCTCGAAGCTGTCGTCGAAGAATTGCGCGATCGCGGTCGCGGGCAGCGACGTCGCCACCTCGCCGCTTCCGGTCCAGGGCAGGAAGAGTGTCGTGGCGATGGCCGCTAGCGCTGGCGCAACGATGGCCGCCGCCCAAACCGAACGCAGGACCCGCTGACGGCGCAAATGAATCAGATCGCCGGTCGCGACAATCGTCGCCAGCCCCGACATCAGGAGCGCGATGCCCGCGCCCCCGACGACACGGTCAAGATCGAACAGGCCGGAAATCAGGCTTCCCGCAAGCGCGGGGCCGATGGTGAAGAAATAGACAAAATCACGCGCGACCGGATCGACTGGCGGCCGAAAAATGATCGGCGCCACTTCCGGGTTGCGGCCGAACCAGCCGGAGTTGAGCGCCACCAATATCACGACGCCGGATAGCGCAAACAGCAGGCCGCCGAGCAGTCCGGCCCAGTGCAGCGCCCGGCCGCTCAAATCCGCAACCGCCGGCCAGTGCGGCGAGACAAGCGCATCGGCGCGGATCAGCCAGACGATATAAGGCAGCACCAGCACCACAATCACCAGCAGCGCGAACAGCGGATCGAACGACTTCAGGATGCGTCGCCCGCGCGAGGTTGCGAGCGCAAATCCGGCGACCAGCAGCAACAGACCGATCGCGGCGGAGGTCGTCAGCAGCAGGAGGCCGGCTTCGATGGACCAGGCGAACCACGCGTTACGCCGGTTCTGGCCGATGAGTTGCCAGGAATGCAGCAGCAGCAGCGCCCAGAGCGGTCGCGCCAGCACGAGCGGCCCGAACTCGACGCCGGGCGAACTGAACGCCAGGACCGTCATGGTCAGGAGAACGGCGAGCACCGCCTGTTGTCCGCCGACAACGGCGCGCGCCAGCAGGTACAATGTCCAAAACGTCGCGACAGAACAAAGCTGCGCCAGCAGATAGACGCCGAACATGTGATTGCTGGCGGCACGAAACGCGATATCGGCGAGCCAGAACGCCAGCGGCGGACCGAGATCGGTTCCTACCTGGTATTCCCGGCCAAAAGCGAGCACGGTGGCGAGGTCGCCGGGTGGGCTGCGATACAACAGCATCGGCACAAACAGCCACAACGCCGCCTGAGACAACACTACGAGCCAGACTACCAGCCGCGGCCGGGCGCGGATCAGTTCGATGATCAGGGATGTGAAACGCATGAACCGTCCGAACTACTTAAAGCCTGCCCCCGCGAGACGGCCTATTCGATCCCGGACGTGTGATAAAGCGCGTCGGCCGCTGAGGCAACTGCTTCAGACTGCGGCAGAAATTTCGATCGCCGCCGGCCCTTCCACGGCGAACAGGTCGGGGTTACGTTTGACCGTCCACGGCTGGTGCTTTTCCCGCGCGGCAACGACGGGCGCAAAGAAGCTGCGGTGGTGGACCGAGGGACCCAACCGGTCAAGCGCTTCGAGATGCTCGGGCACGCTGTAGCCCTTGTGGGATTCGAAACCATAGCCCGGACAATCCTGCGCCAGCGCGCACATCAGGTGGTCGCGGGTCACCTTGGCGATGATCGATGCGGCCGCGATCGAGACAACCAGCCCGTCGCCGCCGATCACGGCCTCACAGTCGCAAGGCGTGTTGAGCCGGTCGCGGCCGTCGACGAAGACATGTTTCGGCATCTCGGGCAGCGCGTGTACCGCGCGCTCAAGCGCCCACAGCGACGCGCGCAGGATGTTGTCGCGATCGATTCGCGCCGGCGAAGCGAAGGCGACCGCAAATGACGCGGTCGCGCAGATCTCCTCGAACAGTTCCTCGCGGCGTTCCGCCGTCAGCCGCTTGGAATCGTCGATGCCTTTGGGGATCCGCTTTGGATCGAGCACGACGGCGGCGGCCACCACCGGACCCGCCAGCGGGCCGCGCCCGGCCTCGTCGCAGCCGGCCGCCGGCCAGATGCCGCGCTTGATCAGCGCGCGCTCGCGGCGAAAGCTCGGCGGCGCGACGGCGATCACGCCCTTCGCGGGCTTGTTTGAATTTTTCCCGGACTTGTCCCGAATCATGACCGGGATCGTGCGCAAGCAAAGCCCGCGACGCAACCGGAACCGCAGCTTAATTCCCGCTATTCAGAGGTCTTGCATGGCGTCGTCCCGGCGAATGCCGAGACGACCCGGCCTTAAAACAAGCTCAACTGCTGCCCGCTTCGTTTCGGCCGGGCGAAATGATCGGTCGTCAATTTCGACCGCCGCTTGTTGAGCGAAAGTTTTTCGCATGCGATCTCGAACCTTCGTCCGATCATCCAGGCCATCGGCCCGGTGCCCTTCATTCGCGTTCCCCATTGCGAATCGTAGTCGCGGCCGCCGCGCATGTCGCGGATCAGGGTGAAGATGTGGCGATAGCGGTCGGGATAATTGGCCATCAGCCATTCGCGAAAGAGGTCGCGCACTTCCAGCGGCAGCCGCAGCAGCACGTAGCTTGCCTCCTTGACCCCGGCATGGGCCGCTGCATCAAGAATGCGCTCGATTTCCATATCGTTCAGCGCGGGGATCACCGGCGCGACCATCACCGTGGTCGGAATTCCCGCGTCCGACAGTTGACGCAGGGCCTCGAGCCGCCGCGTCGGCGTCGAGGCCCGCGGCTCCATGGTGCGCGCAAGTCCCGCATCGAGCGTCGTCACCGAAATCGCCACCTTGGCGAGATTGCGTTTCGCCATCCGCGAAAGAATATCGATGTCGCGGGCCACCAGCGCCGATTTCGTCACGATGCCGACTGGATGCGAGGTGCGGTCCAGCACTTCGAGAATGCCGCGCATGATCTTGCGCTCGCGCTCGATCGGCTGATACGGATCGGTGTTGGTGCCGATCGCGATCATGCGCGGCTCGTAATCCTGCGCCGCCAGTTCCTTTTCCAGAAGCTGCGGCGCATCGGGCTTGGCAAACAGCTTTGATTCGAAGTCGATACCCGGCGACAGGCCGAGAAAGGCATGGGTCGGGCGCGCGAAACAGTAGACGCAGCCATGCTCGCAACCCCGGTAGGGATTGATCGAACGGTCGAAGCCGATATCGGGAGAATCGTTGCGCGTGATGACCTTGCGCGCGGTATCGAGCGCGACCGTGGTCTTGAATGGCGGCAACTCATCGAGGCTCTGCCAGCCGTCGTCGAACGCTACGCGCGCCGCAGCCTCGAAGCGGCCGCTGGCGTTGGACTGCGCGCCGCGGCCGCGCCGCCGCTCGCGCTCGATCGCGACCGAAAGTTCAGGAAAAGGAGAAGGCGCACCCGCCGGCTCGGAGGGCGCCGTGACCGGCGGGTGCTTGAGGGCATTTGAGGATGCTCGGCTCATGGGTGAGAACATAGCAGGACTTTAGAACAAATCAAGAACATAGATTCGCGCCTGTGGATGACATGGGCAGCGCCCGCGCGGCTAACCGGCTGCTTCCATGACATTTTTATGAATGATCTGGCGCAATGAAGCCGTCACCAAAGCAGTGAATATGGCTGCACTCCACTTTGGTTGGCTGATCATGAAATCACACATTATCGAGCAACTCGGACAGGCCGACATCCTGTTGCCATCGCTGGTTGCGGAGGGGCTTGCAGCCAACGATCGCATCAAGGTTCGCATGAGCGCGCTGCAGGCGGCCACGCAGCGCGCGCAGGAGCCGGCTCGCCCGGCGACCGATTTGCACGTCGAATGCCGCGCCGCCGGCATAGCGCCTGCCGCGCTCGCAACCCTGATCGGCGGCGCCCATCTTGCCGGGAATGGCCGAATAGCCGCGCCCAACCTCGCCAGGCTGATGAAGGAGATCAACGACGACGCGGCGACGATGGTCCGCGCGGTGAGCGCCGGCAAACCGGCCGAGAGCGAAACCATGGCCGCACGGCTCGCCGCGATCCGCGCCGCCGGTCTGCTTGAGGCCGCCAACGAAATCGAACTGGCGCGCGTCGCGAGGTTGACCGGCCTAACGCAGGATGGTTCTGACAGCCTGCACCGCCTGGTGATGGACCTGCACAAGGCGCTCAACCGGCTGGCGGTAGCGTGCGCCGAGGAGATCGTGAGCGGCGCCCATGTGTTCGGATTGCACGCCGAAGACCGGGCGCCGGTGGAAAGCTTCATGCGGGGGCTCAACGAGACCCGCGCCCTGAAATTCAACCACCCCGGCCTCGATACCATGGCGACCCGGTCGAACGGCCGGCTCTTGATTCAAAACGATATCGGGACCACCGACGCTCATGTGGTGGTCATCGCGGTCAAGAAGAATTCGGTGACCGTGACCTACACCGACGTGCACCGCGCGCGCGCCAAATTCTTCATCGCCCTGT
The DNA here is from genome assembly GCA_052143915.1 of Bradyrhizobium sp. Classification (GTDB taxonomy): domain Bacteria; phylum Pseudomonadota; class Alphaproteobacteria; order Rhizobiales; family Xanthobacteraceae; genus Bradyrhizobium. Next base: position 3,813 of record JBKQRS010000124.1, on the reverse strand, counting down.
TCGACAAGTTTCAGGCGAAATGGAGCGGGCTCGATCGTCACGTGGCGGCGGGTCTCGGCGAAGACAACGCCTTCTTTCTCGTCACCGGAGAGTTTCAGGCTGACGGTGCCGCCGATCGCAACGCCTTCCTGGCCGCGCTTGGCGCGGCGCTGGTCTTTCTGATCGACTGGAACAAAGCGCGTAAACTGTTGCGAAGTTGGGTCGCCAAGGAGGATGCGGCGCGCATTCTCGATTGGGCCGCCCGAGAGCGCCTGGGACACCGCGCCTTCCTTGAACTCGGCGGCAACGACTTGATCGGCGCCGCGGTGCGTAACGCAGCGCCGAGCCGGATCGGGTTCGGCGAGCGGCTGGATCAGGCGCTCGGCCGCAACGCCGCGGTCGACTTCCTCAAGACCGCGATGCGGGTTTCGACCGAGGCGCTGAGCGCCGGGCGTTCGGTCAGGCTGGTCCGCGACCAGATCGAGGCCGACCTGGTCAGGCGCCTGGAGCGCGTCGATAGCGCGCTGCTCGCGATCGTGCTGCGCCAGGTCGGATTGGCGCACGACATCACCGCCGCCATCGCCCACCATATTGCCGCGCTGCGGGCAGGCCGTCCGAACGACGGCAAACGCCTCGCGGCGAGAGCCGGCCTCATCGAGCGCAAGGCCGATCGCATTGCTTTCGAAGCGCGCACGGAAGCAAGCCGTCTTAACGCCGAACCGATCATCGAACAGCTGGTGGATCGCGTCGAAGAGGCCGTCGACGAACTGGAGCAGGCCGCCTTCATCGCCTCGCTGGCGCCGGCCGGGATTGATTCCGCACTGCTTTCGACACTTGCCGAATTATGCGCAGTCGCCACCACCGCGACTGAAGCCGCGGCCTCGGGGCTTGCCGCTGCGGTCGAAGTTCCGGAGGGACGCCGCGCCGATTCCGAGGACGCGCTCAATGCCGTCATCCGCCTGATCGATGCCGAGCACGCCGCGGACGCGCGGGAACGCGATGTCACCGCGCGGGTGTTTGCCGGCGGCTTCGACGTGGCGACGTCGCTCTCGGTGATCGAGCTTGCCCGCGCCGTCGAGCGCGCCACCGATCGGTTGGCCGGCTTCGGACACCTGCTGCGGCGGCACATCATGGCCGATCTGTCGGCGTAAAGCATGATCCGGAAAAGTGGGGACCGGTTTTCGAAAAGATCATGCTCAGACAAAAGGATTTGAGCCATGCATATCGTGCGTATCGGCGGCGTATCGACCGAACCACATTCGGCCGACACCATTGGCGCCAAAGCCGCCAACCTGGCGCGCATGGCGGCGCTCGGCTTGCCGGTACCGCCGGCCTTCGTGCTCCCGGTCAAGCTTTGCGCTGCGATCATCGGCAAGGATGCGCATGCCGAACGCGACCTGCATGAAGGGCTGAAGGAGGGCATCGAGTTCCTGGAGCGCGCGACCGGAAAGCGCTTCGGCGACCATCGGCAGCCGCTATTGGTATCGGTACGGTCGGGAGCCGCGCGATCGATGCCGGGGATGCTGGACACCGTACTCAACGTCGGTTGCACATCAACCGCCGTGCAGGGTCTGATCCGTAGCAGCGGCCGCCCGCGGCTCGCGTGGGATTGCCGACGCCGCTTTCTCGAGAGCTACGCTGAGACCGTATTGGGGCTCGACCCCGCCGTGTTCTCCGCCCATCTTGCCGAGTTGATTTTGGCCGAAGGGGTCACCAGCGACCGTGAGCTTGACAGCGAGGCGCTCGAACGTCTCGCCGCGGACGAACGGGCCTTGATCGAAGAGCGCTATGACGACGGCTGGATTGAGGATGCGACCGCGCAGCTCGAAAGCGCGGCAAGAGCGGTCTATCACTCATGGATGAGCGAGCGGGCGCAATCCTACCGCCATCTCCAGCAGCTCGATCACCTCGAGGGTACCGCGGTGACGGTCCAGGCCATGGTGTTCGGCAATGGCGGGCTTTCGTCGGGAGCCGGGGTCGCGTTTTCGCGGGACCCCTCGACCGGGCTGCGACAACCGATGATCGACCTTGTGCTCGACGCCCAGGGCGAGGATGTCGTTTCGGGCCGCCGGACTCCCGACACCGAAGAGACCATCGCCCGCGCGTTGCCGGAGCTTGCGGCCGAACTCGGCGATATCCTCGGGCGGCTCGAACGGGAATTCGGCGACGTTCAGGATGTCGAATTCACCATCGAGGACGGCAAATTGTGGGTGCTGCAGACCCGCTCCGCGAAGCGGACGCCGCGCGCCGCGCTGCGCATCGCCATCGACCTCGTGCACGAACAGCTGATCACGCGTCAGGAAGCGCTCGATCGGGTAGCCGGAATCGATCTTGCCGCTCTGGTTCAGGTTTCCCTGGTTTCGGCTGACACACCGCTGCTGACGGGAATCGGCGCGTCAGGCGGTATTGCGGCCGGCCGCGCCGCGTTCTCATCCGAAAACGCGCGCAGGCTTGCGGCCGCGGGCGACCCGGTGATCCTGATGCGGCCGGATACCAGCACGGCCGATGTCGAGGGCTTTGCGCTGGCCGCGGGCATCGTGACCAGCGTGGGCGCGCGCACCGCTCATGCCGCGCTGGTCGCGCGCCAGATGGGGAAGCCCTGCATCGTCGGGTGCAATGATATGGCGATCGACGTCGCCGCCGACCGGGCGCAATTGCCCGGTACGACGATCTCGGAAAGCGATTGGATCACCATCGACGGCGACAGCGGCAATATCTATCAGGGACAGCGCGAAACCACGGTGACGCGGCCCGAAGCGGAACTTGCTGAGATCGCGACCTGGCGAGCCAAGACCGTCGATCACGAGCCACGAACGCCGCAATCATCCCCACAGCAGGCTCGGCAGGGGTCGACCGGCGGATAGCCGTATCATCTTTCTCATCCGCCATTGATCCATGGCCCGCCGTGAAGTGCCGGCCGGGACAGCGTCCGATTGCCGCAAAATGCTGCAATCGGCGGGCTGATTTGAATGTGACAAGGTGATAACAGTTCGGCGTTTTCACCATCTGAGACAGAGAATCCTCAATTCATGCTGAGCGTCATTATCCCTACCGAAGGCGCCGAGCAGCCGGCCGTCGCGACCCTTGCGGCGCTGGTACCGGGCGCGGCCGCCGGCGTGGTGCGCGAGGTGCTCCTGGTCGACCGGGCCGGCACCGGCGTGATCGAGCGGGTCGCCGATGTCGCAGGGTGCCGATTTCTGACATTTGATGGATCGCGCGCGGCCGCGCTGGCGGCGGGCGCACGCCAGGCCCGCTCGCCATGGCTGATGTTCCTGCATGCCGGAGCGGTACTGGAGACGGGCTGGATCGATGAGACCACGCAGTTCATCCAGCGCGTTTCCGACAGCGAACGTCCGCGCGCCGGCATCTTCCGCTACGCCCGCTCGCCCTACGCCGACGCGGGGCTGGGCGATGGCTTGAAATTCATCGCGCGGATGATCGCGGGGCCCTGGGCCGACCAGGGACTGTTGATCGCGCGCGACCATTACGAGCGGCTCGGCGGCCACGCGCCGAATGCCCGCCGCTCCGAGGCAAGGCTGCTCCGGCAACTCGGCCGCTCCTCACGGACCTTGCTGCGCAGCCGGATCATCGTGGCCTGACGCCAGAGATACTTGCCAAAGTCAAATAATTATTTGACAATGGCAAGTATCGAGGTAGGCCATGTCGCAGCCGGATCACGACGACCAGATATCAGCGGTACGCGCGTTCAACCGCTTCTATACAAGCAAGCTCGGCGTTCTCGACCAGCAGCTCCTGAAAAGCCCGTTCTCGCTGAGCGAGGCGCGGGTACTGTACGAACTTGCCACCTGCGAAAGCCCTTCCGCGAAGGCAATC
>JBKQRS010000123.1:0-10658 GCA_052143915.1 Bradyrhizobium sp. | reverse complement strand
ACTCCATCAGGGCCAGCAGTCTCAATCGACTGCATCAACAGGCCGGACAGAAGACTGCACCCGACCAATGCCACTGCGTCAATTTATCTCTTGCAACGCGGGAGCCATCCACAGAGGACATTTCGGGTGTCTGGGGTACTGTCCGTATTTGACCCCTATTTGAATCCGGGACTGTCCGAATTCCATTTTGAGCGCCGCTCGCCTGCTGCCCTTAATGATCGAATGAAATTAGCTTTTCGGCCTTGGAGTTCCCATACGATCAATCGGTTGCTCGGCAGGATAGGCGCGCACGAATTCGAAAGTAGCGCTTAACTTTTCATCGCTTGCATCAGGGCCGAAATCTTGATGGTCGCGAAATTGGAGAAGGTGTCCGACACCGCGTATGGCAAAATGACCTGGTCGTTGTGCCTCATCGCCCCGCAGGTATAGACCACGTTGGGAACGTATCCCTCGCGTTCGGATGGCTCAGGCCGCAATAATGGCTCGCGCGAGCGCGCCAGCACCTTGGAGGGGTCGTTTTTGTCGAGCAGCGCCGCGCCGATCGAGTATTTGCGGACCGGGCCGACGCCGTGCGTCAGCAGCAGCCAGCCTTCGTCGAGCTCGATCGGGGACCCGCAATTGCCGATCTGAACGAACTCCCAGGGAAATTCCGGTTTCAGGATGGCCTGACCGCCGTCCCACGTATGCAGGTCGTCTGAATAGATCAGATACAGGTTTTCATTATCCTGCCGCGCGATCATGGCGTATTTGCCGCCGATCTTGCGCGGGAATAGTGCCATGCCTTTGTTTCGTGCCGCAGCACCCTTTAAGGGCGACAGCCGGAATGACAAGAAATCGCTGGTCTCGATCAATTCGGAACGAATCGCCCGCCCGCTGTAAGCGGTATAGGTCGCGTAGTAAGTTTTCAGGCCGTCATCACGGAATTCGACAAAGCGCGCATCCTCAATGCCGTTCGATTGGGATTCGGTAACTGGGAAGATAACGCGCTCGCTGAGTTCTTCTTCGGGATTGAAAACCAATTCAATATGGTCGCCGTCTGGTCCGGATACGCGGAGGCCAATCCGGGGGCTCGAGGCGAGGCGAGCCGTCGGATCAACGGTCAGGCTGCCGTCGGCGGCGATTGTGCCGGCCCGAAACGTCAGTGACGATACATGCCCTTCGCCAATGGCACGGAGACTGAGAATGAAGCGCATGCCACCTTTCGGTGCGCCCGACTGGTCGGGATGCGGCACGATGCTGGGGTTGAACAAGGCCGAGGCTTCGAACGAATATTCGTTGAGAAAATAGGCGCCGATCAATTGGCGCTGGGCTTTGGAGAAGGTGCCGTGAGCCGCCAGCGCCTGTTCCATTACATCGGCGCGCGACTCGAACGTCTCCAGCAGGTTGCGGTGCCGGCCCTGGAAATTGTCCAGGACGTCTTTGAGCTGGCTTGCAACGGCTTCGGGATCGAGCGCGAGAACCCTGTCGACAATATGGTTGGCCCGTGTCTTGTCGGTCGGGTTGAGATCGCGGGGTTCAGTCGCCGGCTTGAACGGGCGCACAATCACCCGCGCTGGGTCGGGGCGCAGATAAAGCGCCTGCCGGTTCAGGAAGATGGCTTGCGACAAGGTGTCCTCGGCTCGCTTGAGTAGGAGGGGAGATTCAGGCGCCCACGGCGCGCAGTGTCGTTGGTTTTGTCAGGCCGGCGTTGACGCGCGCAAGCTGACGAATCTCCGCGAGCCCAAGAAGATAGCACACAACTGACTCGCCGCCGCGATTCTCATTGGCGCGATCGGGGTGCAGTCCATCACGGCAACTGCCGGTAAGCGGATCGACCAGCGCCACGGACAGATCGTTGCTCCCGAGAAACCACGCGAAGACGCGCGTTGCGGTGGCTTTCCACTCGGCATCGCCATCCGCGCGCCATGCCGCAAGACAGGCCGAGATCGTTGCCGCAGCTTCCACGGGCTGCTGATCGAAGGGGCGGGGAGGTTGCCGCTGCTCGCCGAAACCGGCCGTGCCGATGGGGCGGAAATGGTCAGCCGGCGCCGTTTGCTGCGTCATCAGCCAACGCAAGGATCTCAATCCGGCGTCGACATAGGCGGGTGTCTGCGTTGCCATGCCTGTCACCATCAAGGCCTGCGGCAAGCGCGCGTTGTCGTAAGCGAGCCCTTCCTCGAACCAAACCCAGTCGGGAACCTCCACCGATGCGAGAATGGTCATCAGCCTATCCGCAAGCACGTGGCGGATTTCTGCAGCGTGAAAATCGTTGGAATGGGTCACGCAGAAAGCGTCCAAACCCAGCAGCGTGAAGGCCCATGCGCGGGGCGAGCGAAACGCTTTCGCCGTGAGAAGCGCCTCAGCAAACAAGGATGCTGCCCACGATCGGCGCGATGGACTGGAGTCGCTGCGGGCGCACTCGCCCAAGGCCCACAGTGTTCGCCCGTGACTGTCTTCGGAACCGCTGTCTTCGAGCCACGCTCGATTGAAGCCCATGAAGTTCCGAAAGCGTCTTGTGTCAGGATTCCACGCATGTTGCACGAAAGCGGCAAAGCGGGCCGTCAGAACCTCCGAAAGGCGCTGCTCGCCCGGATTGTTGAGGGCGCAGGCCAGCAACAACGCGCGGGCGTTGTCATCGACGCAATAGCCGTGCGCGCGATCCGGCACCGAATGTACCGCGTGCTGAAACAGACCCGTATCGTCGCACATCGACAGGAAATGGCCGATTTGCATATCGGGCGCTGCAGGGCTGCGGAACTCTGGTGAGGCCGCTGCGTCGGAGCGCGAAACGACCTTGATCCAGTGACCATGCCGCGCCTTCTCGAAGGCGGACACGTAACGCTCGGCGGCGCGTTCCCATGTCATCGTTCGGCTGACCGCATAGGCGCGCTTGCATATCGCCTGGCGGCGAGCGTCGTCGGTGAGCAATTCCGCGATTTCGCGGCCGGTCGACGTCGCGTCGCCAAAAGGGACCAGAACGCCGCGTCCATCAGCGAGCAGCTCATGCGCGTGCCAGTACGGCGTCGAGACGACCGGCTTCCCAAGTCCGAAGCTGTAAGCTAGCGTTCCCGACGTCATCTGCGCCTCGTTAAGATAGGGCGTTACATAGACGTCGCACATCGAGATGAATTCGAGCAGCGTGGCGTGATCGACGAATTGATCGAGGAACATCACGTGCTCTTCGACGCCGAGTTCCCGGACTCGCGTAATCAAGCTGTCGCGATAGGCCTCGCCCTGATCCCGAACCAGATTGGGATGCGTTGTGCCAAGCACAACATAGACCGCATCCGGGCGGCGTTTCAAAATCGACGGCATGGCGTCGATCATGACTTCAATACCCTTGTTGGGCGACAGCAGGCCGAATGTCAGAACAACAGACCTCCCGCTAAATCCGAGTCTGGCCTTCGCCGCATCAGGCCCGACAAACGCAACGTCAGGAATGCCGTGCGCAATGATCTCGATTTTGTCGTCCGGGACCTGATAGACGCTACGCAGCAACTCGCGGCCCTTGTTGGCCATCACCACGACCTTTGACGACGCCTCGACGATGCGCTCCATTACCGCGCGTTGAATGGCCGTCGGCTTCGCCAGCACCGTATGGAACGTCGTCACCACCGGCATCGTGAGGCGCGAAAGCAGCACGAGGATGTGGGCGCCGGCTTCACCACCGAAAATTCCGAATTCGTGCTGCAGGCACACGGTGTCGAACCGGCCGGCGTTGAGAAAGTCTGCTGCGCACATGTACTCTTCGATATTGTCGTCTTTGATCTCGAAAACGACTGCGGGAGGATAATCGTAGGCTTGACCACGATCGGTCATCGCCACGATGCAAGTCTCCAGGTTCCGGTGTGAAGTCGATATCGCCTGCTGCAGGTCTGTCGTAAAGGTTGCGATTCCGCAGCGGCGGGGTAGCGAATTGCCGATAATGGCGATACGGCGGAGCGGTGTCATGCCTTTACCTTCACAGTTTCGCTTGATTTCGGACCCCGCGAGACGGGCGAGCCGGCAAACTTGGTCATTCGCACTCCAAAGTCTTGCAACAGGGCAACAACGGGATCGGGTCCCGGATAGGCGATAAGAGCGCTCATCCCAGCGGGTCCAACCTCGATGCTGGCGCTATCGGCCTCGATAAAGATTGCGTCGCCGATGGTCGCATTGGTCAACCCGATGCGCCCGTTCCCCTCGATCACGAGTAACCAGGTTTCCCGTTCGGCATCGAGCGCCCAATTCGAGTTCGCCGGCAGGTCGATCCGCTCAACGACGAAATGCGGGCTTGCGATAAGGATCGTTCGCGCCGACGTGAGGCGTCGTGAATCGGGTTGAGTTCGAATCGGCCCGGCATCGGAAACGGTGACGGCGCTGTCTTCATGCAGTTCGCGCTGCCTGCCATAATCGAACAGACGGAATGTCGTGTCGCTGCGCTGCTGAATCTCGGCGAGGACGATCCCGGCGCCGATAGCGTGGATCGTGCCGGCGGGGACGAAGATGATGTCGCCCTTCGAAACGGGACGCCATTGAGTGAGACCGGCTATCGAGCTGTCGCTGATCGCTGCACGGAGTTCCTGCGGCGTGAGATGACGTTTCAATCCAAGGGCAACCCGCGCGCCCGGGATTGCCACCAGGATGTACCAGGCTTCAGTCTTGCCGTTCGGCAGGCCGATCGAGCGCGCGAATTCATCGTCTGGATGAACTTGGATCGATAGAGGCTCTCTGGTAAACAATAGCTTGAGCAGCAGGGCCGGGACGGATGCATTCTTATCTGCGCGCTGAAACCACAACTCGCCAACCGGGTCGCCGGAAACGTCAATGCTGCTCCAGGGACGGAGATCGGCGACCCCCCACGGTTTGCGCGCGACTAGGACGGAGGCATGTTCGATGGCCATAGATTGTCCTGACCCGTGACGCGCATATCGAAGCGATATGCCGTTGGTCGATACCGTCCATAGGATTTGGCGTGGCTAAGGCGTCGCGACGGAACACGCGCTGTTGCAGCGGTTCAATTGCGCTAACTGATCAGATGGATACTCCGGCATCCGATAGCAACCTTTGCGCGTCCCTAAAGAGCGTCGCGCCTACCATTGCCGAAATACGCGAAACTATCGAACGGTGAATGCGGTAGTCGACTTATGCTTGTAAAATCAGTGACCTGCATCGATTTTATGCTCGCCGAACCGGTAGCTATTCCGTATCAGTGCGGCACCCATGGAGATTCAAGAAGCGGTGTCTCTCACGAACGTGGCCGCGCCGCTCCACTATCCCTAAGAACACGACCCGATTGGGTCTATCGATCAATGGCCGAAGGGCAAAAGAGAAATGAGCGCTCGAACTCCTGCACCGAAGATTAATGATTATTCTCTTGTTCCGGGCTCGCTAGGTCCTCGCCGTGATTTTCGCATCAGCGTGGGCTTGCGCGAGGGGTGGGACGCCGATGGCCGGGTCTTCGACGTTTCGGAGGCCGTCCGGACCGCGCGTGCCTGGATGAAACGACGCGTGGAAGCGGGCCAACCAGCGCTATCCGGTATGTTCACCCGCGCGGAAGTTACCTACGCGTGGCCCCGCCCAGATGGAACGGTTGGCTCAGATCGCGAACCGGTGGCGCTGTTCACTGGCGAAGCTGTCCACGCCTATCTAGGTCATTTGCCCGATGAGACAATCGAGGCGATGTTAAACGAGCTGTCGATTGAGCTTGGCGCCGCTCTTGGGCAGGAGCGAATTTATGTAGCATTCGCCGACCGGACATGGATATTGGACGCAGGTGAACGTTAGAAGCAGACTTCGGTCAAATTTGCTGATTTGACGATCCACCCCGCCCGGAGAAACTTGATGCGTCTTTCCGGCGAGGTTGAACTGCCGCCCGACTGCTCGATGCAGCGGTAACGAGCAGACCGATGACGCCAGGCCTACTTGGCAAAGCTCAGGTACGAAGCAAGCGCCTGCAAAGTTGGCTTCCTGATGATCCGCTAAAGAGTGGCGAGCAGGAAGATAGCGCGGCTGCGCCGCGTGACACATTGACCCGGCCACACGCTATCCGTCCGGCAATCAGTCGGCGGGGCGGGTCCATGGTTTCACACTTGCCGAACCAATAGACCCGCCTGCGCGCTTGCGACGTAACTAAATTAGTTGACGCAAGTTTTGTCGGCCTTCAAAGCCGTCTCAGCCGACGCCTTCGTCCGGTGGGCAATACCGACGACCTTCATTTTACTGCCTGTAACGGGCTCGGTCTCGACGATTTGACATTTCATCGTCGCGGTATCCTGAGTCAAGTAGAACGATTGTGGCGCTTGGCCGACGGTCTTGCCCGTTTCAGCCGCGAATGAAGGTGCTGCGAATGCGAGGATAGCGCCTGTCGCTAAGAGAATCGTTTTCATGCTGTCTACCAGTTGTCGTGCGTCCTGTGTTCGGACACAGCGCAAATAGACTCAACCGAAGAAGGTTCCAGTCGAAATGGATCTGTCTTTGGACTCCAACCAATCATTGCGGTTCTTCTCATGGAACCATTGGATCGTGAGCCTATTGGCCTCCTGACACAATCACTTTTGGAGAAATGCCATGAAGAGTCTCGCGCTCTCTCTAGCGGTCGACGCAAGTGCGCTCTTCGTGACCGCTGCTTCTGCTGGCACCGACCGCTATTGAGTTCGAAAGAGAACCCGCAAAACTTCTCCGGCGGCTCCCGACACGACTAACTCTTGGTGCGCTAAAGATTAGCCCGGCCGACTTTGTTCGGTCGGGCCAATGACTGACAAGCAAATGCCTGCCTCAATTCATGTCGGCCAGCTGACTTACTTGTCGACTTTCCTTCCATAGAGGCGCATCTTTTCACCGCGACGTTACGCAATGCGACGCCAAAGCGAGGCGTCCCGTCGTTCACGGCGACTTAGAGCAACTCGCGCTTGTTGCCCTCGTTTGATACCGAGGCGGACCGATGCCCTTCGCCACCATTCCAGACACCGCCGCGCTCGCGCGCGCGATCGTCGATACCGTCCGCGACCCTCTTTTAGTGCTCGACCAGGAGCTGCGCATCGTTGCTGCGAGCCGGGCTTTCTATCAGGTCTTCCAGCTCGTCGATCGAGATATCCGGGGACATCTAATTTATGAGATTGAAGGTGGCCAATGGAATATTCCGGAGCTTCGCACAATTCTCGAAACGATCGCTAAAGATCACGCGACCGTCGAGGGATATGAAGTCGATCGCGATTTCCCTCGCGTTGGGCGGCGCATCATGCTCCTGAACGCGCGCAAGGTATTCTACGCGAAAGCCGGACACACGACCACTTTGCTGGCCTTCGAGGACGTTACGGACCGACGCGCCACTGAGGGGCGGGTACAGGAACTGCTACGTGAGAAGGATATGCTGCTGCAGGAAATGCAGCATCGGGTCGCCAACAGCCTTCAGATAATTGCAAGTATCCTGCTCATGAAGGCGCGCACCGTTCAGTCGGAGGAAACACGCCTGCAATTGGAAGATGCGCATAAGCGCGTTCTTTCGGTTGCCGCCGTGCAACAGCATTTGCAAGTTACCGGTCCCGGCGCTCCAATCGTGATTGGTACCTATCTGACGAAATTATGCGAGACTCTGGCACAATCAATGATCGGTGAAAGCCGGCCAATCTCTCTAAGAGTCGAAACCGATGCCGACATCGCCACCGTCGTATCCCATCAGGCAGTCAGCATCGGTTTGATCGTTACCGAGCTGGTCATGAACGCTTTGAAACATGCGTTTCCCCGCGAAAAGAAGAATGCGGCTATCGTCGTTTCCTACAAAGTGTCGGATTCCGACTGGAAGTTAACGGTGTCCGATAATGGCGATGGAAAGCCCGACCAAAGTCCACATCAAAAAAAAGGCGGACTTGGCACGAGTCTTGTCAAGGCTCTCGCGAAGCAACTTGACGCCACGGTGGAGATCGCAAGCGGTTCCCAGGGCACGGCGACTACGATTACGCACGCAACATTCAAATCCAAACCACTCAAGGCGGCCTGAATCATGCAAGTCACAGACCCCGTCATCACGTTTGTTCTAGTCCTGGCAATCGGCATCATCGCCGGGCTCCTATTCGACCGACTTGCCGGACCATCGTGGCTTGCCCGTCAATTTTCCGGATCGACCCGCGGAATGATCACAAGCGCATTGGTCGGTGTTGCTGGTGCCTTCGTTGGCTATCATGTCGCCATGCTGCTTGCGCTCGGCGTCGGGATAGTGACTTCAGTCATTGCCGCAGTGGTCGGAGCTGCTGTCGTGCTGTTCGGCTGGCGAATGGCCAAGTAACGGCAGAAGTCACGCCGCGCTCTTCGCGCCATCTTATTTATGCCCTGGGGGCTCGTTATTCGAACTTTTGTGCACATATGTATAAATATCCGCATCAACCATCGAGGTCGGTCGGAATGCGCCGAGACTTCCAACGAAAGGGGCCCGGCTTGTTCAAATCTCAGCAGTATCGTGCAAAAGCAGCCGAGTACGGCGAACTGGTTAAGGGTTCGACGGGTTCGGACGAAAGCCGTAATTTTCAAAAAATGCAGGACCGACTCGCCTCGCTCGCAGATAATGAGCAGGGGCTAGCGGACAACTATGACAATGCCGTGCAAATTGCGGGGCAGGACCGATCGCGCGGCGCAGCCCTTGCGGCCGAAGAAGAGCACGTTTTGCGGTGTCTTGGCGCGGCCATCATCATGCAATGGAACAGCTTACCGACGACGCTGCAACGGGAGATCTTCGACACCGCCGGATCGGTCGGCAAGCTATTGGAGACAGCGGCGCTCCGCGGGCAGATCGCCCGATTTCTTCATAAGCATAAGAATGATGCCAGTTGCAACATACCCTCGGAAGTCGCGCGTCGCGATGCGAGGTTGAGCGCCTCGGCTTTGTCGCGGTGGGACAACGAGGGAGGCACAGTCCGCGATGAACCGTCGATGTGAATAAGCGCCTGCAAAAGTAGGAATCCAGATGTCACTTACACAATCCAGAGTCGATGACGGCCCCCATAACATAGACGGGCTACGGGTTCACGCCAGGGTGCCACCGACTCCGAACCCTTGACATGGGCGATGCTGCTTCTCGGCTTCGGGGCTTCATGGCTTATCGTCGGAAGTCAAAGCCAGCATTGATAACCGCCTGATCCACGATGATCGGTTTGAATTGGAGAGCTGCCTTCGGGCGGCTTTTTCTTTTGAACCACTACTATCGATGATGTCCGAGGCACTTTTCGGACCTCGCGCGATGTCCGACTTGAGTCCGGAATGCGCAGTAAACCGGACATATCGCTGACAACCCATTTCGGTAGCGATTGGACCCCAAGACGGTCAATTGGCTAGATCGCCTCTGACGCGAGTGCGCACTTGACAAGCGCCCATCAGATACAGACGTTTTCCCAACTCAAATGTAACCAAAGGAAAAGTCTAGAAAAACATGCGTGCAAATTATGGCCAGTTCTAGCCGGGAATATGGATGAGCTGTCCGGTAGCGGACTTAGAAACTAGTGTTCTGAACCAGAAATTCGCAACATTACGATATTTGGGCTTGAGTATTGTAGCGGCAGAAGCGTTCGATGGAAGCGAGGATGTCGTCGGCGGACTTGATCCATTTGAAAGGTTTGGGATTGGCGTTGTGATGGCTGATGAAGTCCATAATGTCGGCGCGCAGAGCCTGGACGCTGCGATAGATGCCGCGCCGGATCTTTTTGTCGGTGATGATCGCGAAGAAGCGCTCGACCTGATTGAGCCAGGACGAACTGGTCGGTGTGAGATGGACATGCCATCGCGGCCGTTTGGCGAGCCAGTTGCGGATCAGCGGGGCCTTGTGCGTGGCGTAGTTGTCCATGACGAGATGGACGTCGAGACCGCGTGGGACGGCGGCCTCAATCTCGTCGAGGAACTTGCGGAATTCGGCGGCGCGGTGGCGGGAATAGCATTTGCCGATGACCTTACCCGTCGCAATGTCGAGCGCTGCGAAGAGCGAGGTCGTGCCATGGCGCGTGTAGTCATGGCTGCGCCGCGCGGGCTGACCGGGGCGCATGGGCAACATGGGCTGGCTGCGGTCGAGTGCCTGGATTTGGGACTTCTCGTCCACACACAGGACGACGGCCCGCTGGGGCGGGGAGACGTAGAGGCCGACCACATCGCGCACTTTGGCCACGAAATCCGGGTCAGTCGAGAGCTTGAACGTCTCCACCCGATGCGGCTGCAAACCGAAGGCTCGCCAGATGCGCTGCACACTTGAGACCGACAGCCCGCTTTGCTTCGCCATGTCGCGCGAGCTCCAGTGGGTTGCATCCTTTGGAAGGCTTTCCAGGGTGTTTACGATGATGGCTTCGATGCGCACGTCATCGATCGTCCGGGGCGCCCCAGGCCTTGGCTCGTCACGCAGACCCTCTACCCGCTGCGCGACAAACCGCCTGCGCCACTTGCCTACTGTCGCTTCGATCACACCGAGCTTCGCCGCTACTTCCTTGTTCTGGCTACCTTCCGCACAGGCCAAAACGATCCGGGCTCTCAACGCCAGGGCTTGGGCCGTCTTGCGGCGGCCCGCCAACGCCTTCAGCTCAGTCCGTTCCTCATCGCTTAGGATCAGGGGTGCAAGCTGCCGCGCCATCGAATGCTGCTCCATCGCTGTTGTCTTCAAAGACATGGCACAGCGATGCGACTCTAACGCGAATCTAATGATACGAACTTGTGACTCAGGACACTAG
>JBKQRS010000122.1:0-4274 GCA_052143915.1 Bradyrhizobium sp. | reverse complement strand
CGCCTCAAGGCTCATCACCTGCGTAGCTAGTGGACCGCGCTCCGAATAACGTTCATAAAATCCGTAACGAAAGCGACAACGCGCTCGTTGAGATTTGGCAGCAGATCACGGGCCGCTGCCGGTCCCGCGGCTTGCGAAGCGTCCCACAGATGATCCGCCAGCCCTCCGGGATCGTCGACGCCGAAATAATGCGCCGTGCCGCCGGTCTGTTCGCGATGGACATCGATGTCGGACAGGATCATCGGCACGCCGAACGATTTCGCTTCCTCGACGGTTGTGCTCCAACCCTCGAACCGAGACGGATTGATGAGCGCCACCGACGTACGCAGCAATGCGTAGACATGATCGAGCGGAATCACTCCGAGATAGCGAAAATTCAAGCCGAGGCCGCGGCCTTCGACCTGCTTCATCATGCCTTCGAAATAGCCCGGTTCGCGGGGATCCTCCGGGGTGCCCGATGAAGCCACCACGACGTCGAAGCCTCGCTTTTTCAGAATGGTCAGCGCGTCGACCACGACCTGATGATTCTTGTGCCGCCAGAACTGGTTCGGCAGATAGAAGTATTTTAGCGGCAGGCCATATTCCGCCAAGACTTCGCAAGGATTCGCGGCCAGGAGGGTTGGTGCCGGCAGCGTCGCGAACCGGACGACCGAGACGCCGTTAACCGCTCTCGGATAAAACGCGCGAAAGTCACGCAAAGCGCTTTCACTGCTCAGCATGATGCGCCGGCTTGACGCTATCTGGACGCGGAAGCCGATATCACGACTCCACCGCGCGGTCGACGAAAACAGTTGCGGCAGGCGACGATGCTGAAAATCCGGCAACCATGCAACAGTCGGAAAAGGCAGGCGCCAGCCGAAGAACCGCGCCGCTTCGAAGACGAGATCGATGCGCTTGGCCAGAAATTCGGTTGCAGCCGCCCGATCAAGCCCGAGCGCGAGCGCACTGACGAGACTCGAACGGCGACGGTCAAACGCTGGCGATTGCACAATCTCGACCCCGGGAATTTGCGACAGAGCCGCAAGATCGCCGGCGTCATCGTTCATCCCGGCGAACACGACCGGCACAATTTCGCCAGGGCGATAGCGGTTTAGTGCGGCAAAAAGGTTGCTCTGATAATTGTAGCCGCCGGCCCAAAGCCGGCGAGAAATGATCGTGAATGCGACGCGAAGTTCGCTCAACGGGCCTGATCCTTAAACCACTTCACATAGTCCAAAAGACCGCGGTCGATCGGAATTCTCCAGTCGAACGGCAAAGCCCGCAGGCCCGTATCGTCGGCCAGAAGGCTGAACGGGTCTCCCGCCCTGACGGCGCCGGAATAGCGCACCGTTACGTCGCAACCCCAGTTCTTCACCACTATGGCCGCAATGTCGGCGACCCTCGTGCCGGATCCCGAACCGCCATTGATGACTTGGAATGTAGCCTCCTGCCGCAACTCTCCGATTTTTGTCAAAAGCCGGGCCACATCGCGCACATCGGTCCAATCGCGTATTTCGTCGCCTGTTCCGCCGAGAAGGAGCGTCCGTCGATCCCATTGCAACCGCGAGCAGATATCCCACAGCAATTGCTTGCGAAGATGAGGTCCGTAGACCGAGAACAACCGAGCCACAGTGGAGTGAATGCCGAACGTTGCGGCGTAGCCTCTGCACAATTGCTCCATCATCTGTTTATGAAATCCGTACGGCGACATCGGAGCGAGCGCCGCAGCCTCGGAAATCGGACCTCTGTGATCACTGCCGTAGACCGCCGCACTCGATGCGACGATCAGGCGGCACTCGGGTGCTTCCCCGCGAAGCCACTCCAGCAATCGTGCCGTGCTTGTGACGGTACGGGAAAAATCTTCAAATGGCTGTTCGATCGACAGCCCGACCGACGACCCACCCGCCAAGTGAAAAATTCGCGATGGCAATCCATGCCTGGCGAGCGCGTTCAGATTGGCGGCATCAATTTCGCCATTCAGCCAGGTTTGCAGCCCGAGACGCAGCCTGTCGGAATCGTTAATTGCGCCATGACCAATGCCATGGACGGTACAACCTGTGTCCGCCAATTCCCGGACCAGATAGCGACCGATGAACCCTTTGGCGCCGGTGATCCAGACGATCATGACGCCACCTTGTGGCCGACGAACGAATAGAGCCGTCCCGGCCGGTGGTCGAAGCGCCCGGCGATGGAAAGCAAGCGCGCGAAAATCCGATTGGAGCCAAGCGCGCCACGCCACAAGGGGCCCGCGGGTATCATTTGCGTGACCTTATCGATGACGGCGCGGCGCAGGCTATCGATCGTGTAGGGAAAGAGATTGATCGGACTCGTCAGCGGAGACAGAATCTCTATTGGATCAAAGCCTGCCTTCTTCAACGCCGCTGTATAGCGATCGAGCAGAAATGCCTGCTCACCGCCATAGAGATGATGCAGCGGATGCCGGTCGAGGAATCGCCCGAGGTCGGCTTGCTTGCTGATCACGTGCTCGCGCGCGGCGATGAAAATTCCGCCCGGACGAAGCACGCGATAGATTTCGCGGCAGGCGCTATCGAGATCGCGGGTATGATGCAGCACGGCCCGCGCAAACACGATGTCGAACGCGGTGTCGGGAAATGGCAATCGCTCGGAAAATTCCTCGACGACGTCGATCGGAATCCCGGCTTCGGCGGCGAGCGCCCGGATTGCCCCGGCCCCAACGATAGCGCCCGGATCTGGCTCGAGCGCGGTGACTGAAAAACCGTCGCGGGCGAGCGCGTAGCTCGCAATACCGCGCCCGGCGCCGACGTCGAGGGCACTACCCGTTCTGCCGCGCAAGAGCTGGGAAACCGCCTGCCATTCGTCCGTGGCGTGATAACGCTCGGCTGCTGCGATCAGCGGGTCATCGTAGAACGCGTCCAGCACAAGCTGACGCCGGTCTGGCTGATTTCGAAGCCAGACCACGGCGCTTTCCCATGTAGGGATTTTCGAAGTAGCGTTCATCGGTTCATGCCATTAATTGCAGGCATGCTACCGCCCGCGACGATGCCGCCCGGTCATCTCCCCATCCTTTGCCGGTATGAACATCATAGACGGTTGCGTTCGCCAGCGCGTCCGCGGACCCTCGGGACCAACCGCTCGCGGCGTATCCAAAAAAATCGATCTGATGCGAAGTGGGTTCGAAGGCTTCGACAACTCTTTGGACCATCTCAAGATCAAAAACTTGATACCATCCGAGGTTGGCACGCTTCCCGAATGGAAACGAAATTAAGCAAGTGCCTCCGGGTTTGAGGATGCGCTTGAATTCCTTCACCGCCCGCACGAAGCCGTTCTCGTCATTTTCGGCGTCGGCGGGATTTCCGGTGTAAAGTAGCATGTTGTCGAGCCCAATGTGCTCGATCGTCGAAATACTGGCGATGGTGTCGAATGTGCGATCGGCAAATATAGTCTTCCGCAAATCACCGAAGACATAGGAAAACCCGTGGTACCAGTAACAACGTTTTTCCGGCGCCAATGTCATAATGGTGAGATCGGCGCCTTTGAGGGGCGCGCGTTCCAAAAGGAAATCGTGATTGAGGCTCGATCCGGCATCGAGCATTTTGCCGACGTTCGTCAGCCGCCCGAACAGCCACGGAAATTCTACCACCCGCTCGTCCATGGCGATGCCATAACCCGCGGACAGGTTTTGCCCCTCTCGGAGCATCCCGCCATCAATCGCGGAGGTTATAACCCGCCGTTTGGCGGTCTGATAACCCGGGCCGAAGGGTTGCGGTCTCATTTTAAAAATGGGGCTGGCGGCGCCGTCCAGCACCCATTTGACCCGATGAATCAGACTATCGGTTCGCATCGTGTAGAATTTTCCGGCTCTCTGACGGCCCAATCATCGGAACTGCCCAAGATGAAATTGTCTTCCCGGCATGCTTTAGCACGGCTAAATCCGAGCGACGAGATCAACAAATTGCTTCCACTGCAAAGGCTTACTATAAATTTCTGAGACCTGATCTCTGCCGTGCGCGGCGATTGCCGCCGAAATCGACCAATTATCGAGGCACTTCGAGATCGATGCAACGGCGTGAGCAGGGGAATCGTACGTTTCCAAGGTCCTCCCCGCCTCCATGCCGGCAGGATAGCGGCCAGCGTCCGACACAAGCAACGCGCCGCAGCCCATCGCCTCAAAACAGCGCATATTTCCGCGATCCGAACCCGCCATATCGATAGCGCCGTTAAGCACGATCTTCGATTTTCCGATCAGTTCGTAAAGTTGCCGCCCAAACACCGGAGGGTTGGCCACTCTCGCAATCGCGTAAGGGCGGCGATGC
>JBKQRS010000121.1:0-8331 GCA_052143915.1 Bradyrhizobium sp. | reverse complement strand
TTCAACTGGGCGCTGGACTGGTTCGATACGGAGCTCGCACGCAATGCCGACAGCAAGGATCGACCGGCGCTGTGGATCGTCGATGCCGGCAGCAACCGCGAGACCAAACTGTCGTTTGCGGCGCTGTCGCGCCGCTCCAATCAGGTCGCGAATTTTTTGCGCGCGCAAGGACTGAAGCGCGGCGATCATCTGCTGCTGCTGCTCGGCAACGTCGTGCCGCTCTGGGAGACGATGCTGGCGGCGATGAAGCTTGGTGTCGTGGTGATCCCCGCCACCACGCTATTGACGCCCGACGAGCTGCACGACCGGCTCGATCGCGGCCGCGCCAAGGTCGTGGTGGCGACGCAGGACCAGGTGGCCAAATTCGCAGGTCTCGGCGGCGATCAGCTCGTTCGCATCGTCGTCAATGCGTCCTTAGAGCAGGAGGGGTGGCTCGATTACGAACAGGCCGCGGATTATCCGGAAGGCTTCACGCCGGACGGGCCGACCGGGCCTGACGATCCGATGCTGCTGTATTTCACCTCCGGCACGACGGCAAAACCCAAGCTGGTCCGACATAGCCAGCGCAGCTATCCGGTCGGCGGATTGTCGACGATGTTCTGGCTCGGACTGAAGCCGGGCGATGTGCATCTGAACATTTCTTCGCCAGGCTGGGCCAAGCACGCCTGGAGCTGCTTCTTTGCGCCCTGGAACGCCGGGGCTACCGTGTTCGTGGTCAACCAGCCGCGCTTCGACGCCAAGGGCTTGCTCGCGACCATCGGGCGATGCGGCGTCACCACGCTATGCGCGCCGCCGACGGTGTGGCGGCTGTTCATCCAGGAGGAGCTTGCGACCTTCAAGGTCAGCTTGCGCGAGGTCTGCGGCGCCGGCGAGCCGCTCAATCCCGAGGTGATCGATCAGGTGCGCGCGGCGTGGGGGCTGACCATCCGCGACGGCTACGGCCAGACCGAAACGACGGCGCTCGCCGGCAATTCGCCGGGGCAAAAGGTGAAGGTCGGATCGATGGGCCGGCCGCTGCCGGGATATAATGTGCAGATCACCGATGCCGACGGCCATATCACGAAGGAGGGCGAGATCACCCTGTTGCTCGGCGCCGACCGGCCGGCAGGCCTGATGCAGGGCTATCAGGGCGATGACGGCACGTTGAGCGGAGCGGATGGCGATCTCTACCGCAGCGGCGACGTGGTGTTTGCCGACGAGGAGGGCTATCTGACCTTCGTCGGCCGCTCCGACGACGTCTTCAAGTCGTCCGATTACCGGATCAGTCCGTTCGAGCTCGAGAGCATCCTGCTCGAACATGAATTGGTCGCGGAGGCGGCCGTCGTTCCCAGCCCCGATCCGATCCGGCTTGCCATTCCCAAGGCCTATGTGCTGCTGGTGGCGGGCGCGGAGCGGTCGGGCGAGACCGCGCTGTCGATCTTCCGGCACCTGCACACGCGGCTCGCGCCGTTCAAGCGCATCCGTCGGATCGAACTTGTGACCGAATTGCCGAAGACGATTTCCGGCAAGATCCGCCGCGTGCAGCTGCGCCGGCTGGAGCGCGACAACGACCGCGACAATTCGCTGCGCGGTGCGGAGTTTCGCGAAGAGGATTTCCCGGAGTTGCAGAAAGTGCGCTCGGCAGGATCGCCGGAGAATTGACGTATGAGAGAGCTAACATATGAATGAAGTTTGGAAGAAACCGCCGATTTCGCTTGAGGCCTATCAGAAGTTGGTCGGCCACGAAGTCGGCGTGTCGTCCTGGCATCTGGTCGATCAGAACCGGATCAATGTCTATGCCGGTGTCATCGAGGATCACCAGTTCATCCACGTCGATCCCGAGCGCGCCAGGCGTGAAACCTCGTTTGGAACCACGGTCGCCCACGGGTTCCTGACGATGTCGCTGATGAGCATCATGTCGTATGAGGTGATGCCGGTGATCGAGGGCACCACGATGGGCGTCAATTACGGCTTCGACAGGCTGCGGTTCATTTCGCCGGTACGATCAGGCTCGCGCGTGCGCGGCCGCTTTACCTTAATGGAAGCGAAGTTGCGCAAGCCAACGGAGCTGCTATCGCGCACCAATGTCACCGTCGAGATCGAGGGTGAGGAAAAGCCAGCTCTGGTGGCCGACTGGATCGGCCTGATCTATTTTGCTTGAATTTCGGGAAATGCAATCATGACAATCAGGTTTGATGGACGCGTCGCTATCGTCACCGGCGCGGGCAATGGTCTTGGACGTGCGCACGCGCTCGGTCTGGCGAGCCGCGGCGCGAAAGTCGTCGTCAACGATTTCGGCGGCGCCCGCGACGGCACCGGCGGGTCGCTGACGGCGGCGGAGAGCGTGGTCGAGGAAATCCGTAAAGCCGGCGGCGTGGCGATGGCCGATGGCGCCGACGTTTCGAACTTCGAGCAGGTCACGGCGATGGTCGATCGCGCCACCAAGGAGTGGGGCAGCGTTGACCTGCTCTGCGCCAATGCCGGCATCCTGCGCGACAAGTCGTTTGCAAAAATGGAAGTCGCGGATTTCGCCAAGGTGCTCGACGTCCATCTCACCGGCACCTTCTATTGCTGCAAGGCGGTGTGGAACGGCATGCGCGAACGCAATTATGGCCGCATCGTCGTCACCACCTCGTCGTCGGGCCTGTTCGGCAATTTCGGCCAGGCCAATTATGGCGCGGCGAAAGCCGGCATGGTCGGCCTGATGAATGTGCTGGCGGAGGAAGGCCGCAAGAACAACGTCCGCGTCAACACGATTTCGCCGACAGCGGCGACACGGATGACGGAGGAACTGCTGCCGCCGCAGGCCCTCGCTTTGATGAGGCCCGAAGCGATCACGCCGGCGGTGCTTTATCTCTTGGCCGAGGATGCGCCGACCCGCACCATCATGGGCGCCGGCGCGGGATCGTTTGCGGTGATCAAGATCATGGAAACCGAGGGCGTCAACCTGGCCCAATCCGAATGGACGCCGGAGGCAATCGCCGGGCATTTCGCTGAAATCAGCGACATGTCGACGGCGAGGGCTTTGGAGGGTGCGTTCCAGCAGACCCAGAAATATGTCGCCCAGGCCGCGGCGAAGGCGGGGATCAAGCTGTAGGCCGCGGGCACGAACTCGTGGAGGCCTCATGGTGAGGAGCGCGTCTTCGCGCGTCTCGAACCATGAGGGCGCACAACTCCATCCTTCGAGACGCGGCCAAATGGCCGCTCCTCAGGATGAGGTCTCGTATCGCGGAGGTAGCGCTTCTTGGCTGGTGGCGAGACGAATTCACAATTGAACGTCGCCATCATCGGCGCCGGTCCCGCCGGCCTGATGGCGGCCGAGGTGCTGGCGCAAGGCGGCGCCCATGTCACGGTCTATGACGCGATGCCGTCGGTGGGCCGCAAGTTCCTGATGGCCGGCCGCGGCGGGCTCAATCTGACGCACAGCGAGCCATTGCCGGCGTTTCTGACGCGGTACCGCGAAGCGATGCCGCAGCTTGCAGCGGCGATTGAGGCGTTTCCGCCGGATCGATTGCGGCAGTGGTGCGAGGCGCTGGGGCAGCCGACCTTCACAGGCTCCAGTGGCCGGATTTTCCCGAAAGTATTGAAGGCATCTCCGCTGCTGCGGGCCTGGTTACGGCGGCTCGACGCCATGGGCGTGCAATTTGCACTGCGCCACCGCTGGACCGGCTGGGACGAGAGCGGCCGTCTGTTGTTTCAGACCCCTGACGGACAACGCGCCGTCGCGGCTCACGCCACCGTGCTGGCGCTCGGCGGTGCAAGCTGGCCGCGGCTCGGCTCGGACGGCGGATGGGCGAAAATATTGGCTGCGAAGGGCGTGAAGGTATCGCCGCTCAGGCCCGCCAATTGCGGCTTCATGGTCGCCTGGTCAGATATCTTCCGCGATCGCTTCGAAGGCGAACCGCTGAAGGGGATCGCGCTGTCGTTCGGCGCGCACCGCGTTCGCGGCGAGGCCATGATCACGCGGACGGGCATCGAGGGCGGCGCGATCTATGCGCTGTCGGCCGAATTGCGCGATGCTATCCTCAGTTCAGGCCAGGCGACCCTGCGCATCGCCTTGCGACCTGACGTTGAGACCAGAGATCTGATCGCGCGGCTGTCGGCGCCGCGCGGCAAGCAGACATTTTCGAACTGGCTGCGCAAGACCGCGCAGCTATCCCCGGTCGGCATTGGCCTGTTGCAGGAGGCTGCGGTGATATCAGGCGCAGCACTGACGTCGTTGGCACCAAAAGACCTCGCCGAACGGATCAATGCTGTGCCCATAAGACTTGACGGCATAGCGCCCATTGCGCGCGCGATCTCGACCGCCGGCGGAATAGCCTTCGACGAACTCGACGCCGATTTCATGATCCGTCGTCTGCGAGGGGTATTCGCCGCCGGCGAGATGCTCGACTGGGAAGCGCCGACCGGCGGCTATCTGTTACAGGCCTGCTTTGCCACGGGTGCTGCGGCGGGAAGGGGAGCGCTGAAATATCTCAATCCTCGTGGTGAGGAATCCAGCTAGCCCAAGTGGCTCCCGTCATTGCGAGCGAAGCGAAGCAATCCATAGCGCCGCTAGACACAGAATGGATTGCTTCGTCGCTCTCGCTCCTCGCAATGACGGTTGAAGGCGCTATCTTAGCTTCCCCCTTGCCGCGACCGGCAGCACGCCGATGATCTCCTCGCCGCGCACCATCACCACCTCGTCCATCATGTTGACGACGACGCAAACGTGATTGGGAACGATCCGCACGACGTCGCCGACATTGGGCCGCGTGTTGCTGCGGGCGAGGTCGAGAAAGCCGTGTTCCTCGGCGAAACGCGCGATCCTGGCTTCGGGATGTTCGAGGATCAGCCCGTGGCCGTCGAGCCCGCCGCCGGTGTCGGACGTCAGCGTTTTCGAGCCGGCGTCGAGGATACCGCGATCGGGGGCCGCGCGGCTTACCACGGTGGAATAGATGTTCAGCGCGCAATCATCCCAGGTCGCAACCCCGGCCCCGACCTGCATCCGGTCATTATAGATATAGGTGCCGGGCCGATGCTCGGTGGCGCCTTTCAGTTTGCCGAGATTCTTCAGGTTCGGCGAGCCGCCGGTCGAGACCATCGTCGCATCGAGCCCATGGGCGCGCACGCCGGCCAGCGCCTCATCGTAGAATTTCTGTGCCTCGGCCCAGCCGGTCTCGGTCGGATACAGCATGAAACCGGCGAACACCAAACCCTTGGAGGCCGCGATCTCGCGGGCGAGCGCGATGGCTTCCACAGGCGTCTCGACGCCGGCGCGCTTGCGCCCGGTGTCGCACTCGACCACGACCGAGAGCGGCCGGCCGGAGTGAGCGGCCGCCTGCGGCAGGCCTGCGACCACCACGGGGTTGTCGGCGGCCACCGTCATGTCGGCCTTGGCCTGCAGCGCGCCGAGGCGGGCCATTTTTTCCTCGCCGACGAGATTATAGCTGATCAGTATGTTGTCGATGCCGGCATCCGCCATCACTTCGGCTTCGCCCAGTTTCTGGCAGGTGATGCCGTTGGCGCCGGCTTCGATCTGAAGCCTGGCCAGCATCGGGCTCTTGTGGGTCTTGATGTGGGGACGGTTGGCGACACCCGCGGCGTCGCAGGCCGCCTGAATGCGCGCGATATTGCGCTCGACCTTGTCCATGTCGATGACAGCACAGGGTGTGCCGTATTCGCGGGCGATTTTGGCGGCGAGGGGGGTGGTCATCAAGTCGGCTCCAGTCTTACGAATCGTCCTTGCGAGGAGCGAAGCGACGAAGCAATCCAGCCTTTTCGGCTTCGCTTCGCTCGCAATGACGGTAGAAAAATATCCGGCTAAGCCTGCTCTATCTCTTCACGCAACACTTCAAGTTCCAGCCATTTGTCCTCGGCCTCCTGCAGTTCCGTTTGTGCTTTTGTAAGCGCATCAGAGGCTTGGTCAAATTTCTGGCGATCCTTTTTGTAGAGATCGGGGTCGTCAAGGTGGCGCTGCTGTTTGGCGATTTCGGCCTGCAGCCTGGCGATGGTTTTCGGCAAGGTCTCCAGCGCATGCTTCTCGTTGAAATTGAGCCGACGTTTTGGCGCGGTCGAAGCCGCGCCGGTTGACGCTATCTTTTCGCGTTCGACCGCGGCCGCCTTCACCGCCTCGCGCTTCAGGTCGGCGCCGCGCTGCGCCAGCATGTCGGTATAGCCGCCGGCATATTCGATCCAGCGGCCGTCGCCCTCGGGCGCGATCACGGAGGTGACGACCCGATCGAGGAAATCGCGGTCGTGGCTGATCAGGATCACCGTGCCCTCATAGTCGCCGAGCATTTCCTCCAGCACATCGAGGGTCTCGAGATCGAGATCGTTGGTGGGCTCGTCCAGCACCAGCAGGTTGGAGGGTTTTGCCAGCGCGCGCGCCAGCATCAGCCGGCCGCGTTCGCCGCCGGACAGCACCTCCAGCGGCGTGCGCATCTGCTCCTGGCCGAACAGAAAATCCTTCATGTAGCTGACGACATGCTTGGGCTTGCCGCCGACCATGACGTGGTCGCCGCGGCCGCCGGTCAAGGCTTCGGCCAGCGTCGACTTGGGGTCAAGGCTTTCGCGATGCTGGTCGAGCGTCGCCATCTCGATATTGGCGCCGAGCCGGATGGTGCCGGTATCGGGCGGATTGGCGCCGGTGAGCATTTCGATCAGCGTGGTCTTGCCGACGCCGTTCGGCCCGACGATGCCGATGCGGTCGCCGCGCTGGACGCGGATCGAGAAGCCATCGACGACCTTGCGGTCGCCGTAGGTCCGGCTGATGTTCCTGGCTTCGATGACGAGTTTGCCGGATTTGTCCGCTTCCGCGGCAGCGAGATTGGCATTGCCGGCGGCACCGCGATAGTCGCGCCGCTGCTGGCGCAGCGCGCGGAGATTGCCGAGCCGCTTGACGTTGCGCTTGCGGCGGCCCGAGACGCCGTACCGCAGCCAATGCTCCTCGTTGACGATCTTGCGGTCGAGCTTGTGCTGCTCGCGTTCTTCCTCGGCCAGCACCTCGTCACGCCAGGCCTCGAAAGCGGAAAAACCGCGATCGATCTGCCGGATCTGGCCGCGGTCGAGCCACGCCGTCGAGCGCGACAGATTTGATAGAAAGCGGCGATCGTGGCTGATGATGACGAGCGCGCTGCGGCGGCCGTCGAGTTCGCTTTCCAGCCATTCGATCGTGGTCAGATCGAGATGATTGGTGGGCTCGTCCAGGAGCAGGATATCGGGCGAGGGCGCCAGCACGCGCGCCAGTGCCGCGCGACGGGCTTCGCCGCCCGAAAGATGGGCGGGGTCCTCGTCGCCATGAAGGCCGAGCTGCTCCAGCACATAACGCGCCTGATAATGGTCGTCGCCCGGTCCGAGCCCTGCCTCGACATAGGACAGCGTCGTGGCGTGGCCGGCAAAGTCGGGCTCCTGCGGCAGATAGCGGATGGTCGCGCCGGGCTGCACGAAGCGGCTGCCATGATCGGGCTCGACCAGGCCGGCGGCGATCTTCAGCAGCGTCGATTTGCCGGAGCCGTTGCGGCCGATCAAGCAGACGCGCTCGCCGGCTGAAACCGACAGTTCGACGCCCGACAACAGCGGCGTGCCGCCGAAGGTAAGCCGGATGTCTTTCAACTGGATCAGCGGCGGCGCCATGGCGTTTCGATTCAACTCTGATTTGGGGCGGGCGCGGCAGCCCGCTGGCGCTGGATGCGGCGGATGGTCTGATCGAGCGCCGACAGAAACGTCGAACGGTCGCGCGGGGCGAAGGATCTGGGGCCGCCGGTCACTTCGCCGGAGGAACGCAGGTCGGTCATCAGGTTTCGGACCGCCAGCGTCATCCCGATCGATTGCTCCGTGAACGGCTTGCCGTTCGGCGCGATCACCTCGGCGCCGGCCTTGACGCAGCGGCTTGCCAGCGGGTGTCTACCGTCGGGCGAGGAGATTCGAGAGCTGATTGAGCCGGTCCATCTCTGAACTGCGCCGCGCGCTTCTGCTTCCAGCAGGCCCCCGATCGTTTCGGTGGATGGAGGGCAAGCGCGTCAGCACATGCCGGGAATCGCGGACGTACAAACACTCGGCCGCTCTGCGATAGAACACGGAGCGCCGGATTGCGGAGGCCGCACTGAGCGCCACGCCGCGAGGATCATCAGGATCGCCACGCAGCACGCCACCGGCACTGGAACGCGAATGTATCCGTTGACCAGGAATCGCCACCACGGGTCTTTGGTCTGAAGCATAGGGCTTCCCAGCACACGTTGTTCGAGCGATTCGGGCGCGGCCGGAGCCTGCCATTCCTGCAAGACTTCTTTCAAACGGGAATCGTCATTTGGTTGCATTGAGTGTGCCTTTCGGTTCGAGCAAGGGCGCCAGCATGCGCCGCAGATTCTGGCG
>JBKQRS010000120.1:0-9049 GCA_052143915.1 Bradyrhizobium sp. | reverse complement strand
GTGGTGTGGCAGGGGAGCGACCCGAAAGGTCGCCCCCTATGCCGATTCGCCGGCATGCTCCAGCTGACGGGATGTTCGCGTACCGGGAATTTACGGACTCTATGCCGGGAGACGTACATAGCGAGTTGGCGGTGGCGACCGGAAAATCGATCGCGGCTCCTTGATCGGCGATGTTTTGAAATAGCAACTGCGATTGCACGACGACATCGAACAGCGCTGAAGGGTTACCCTCTTTCGACGAGCAAAAAAAAACGCGTTTGCGTAGTCACTTATCGGCATAGTGGCGAAGAGTTGTTCGAAAATTCCCTTCGGCCTCGTTCGAACGTAAACAATTTATGAATTTATTTTAGGCAATCGCCAGAAATATGACAGCGCCTCGGCGTTTCGAATCTTCGCACAGATTCAAAACCTTGCGGCTTTGCACGAAAATCGCCGGCTGATTTGACGGGCGCGAAGTCGTTTTTGCCGGCGCCCGCATTGAATCATTTTCGTTGCGGGAAACAAGGCATGATGTATCTGTTAGAGCGTTCGCAGCGCCCACGGCTCTTGAGACCAGCGCGGATTAAGGTTCGGGGCGGACGTGCAAATCGGCGGCGGTGTGCGCGTTGGCGAGCTTTCCAAGCGATTGTCGGATTCAAACCCGTAGCAATATGGGTATCGGAGTTCTGTGTCGAAATTTCTCAGGCGAGACGTCCGTGTCTCGTTCGCTTTGAACAAGAGAAATACGCACGGGCCAGCCGGCCGCATCGAAGGCGAAGCATGCGAACGGGGTAAATGAGCGGGAAGGCGTAACGACTGGACGAATTGTGTTTCAGGCGTCGCCGATCGAACTTGAATAGATCTGGAATGACGACTTGCCGTGGTTAATTCGCGGCGAGAGGGGGGAGGTCGTATGTCTAACGAAAACAGCGCGCTTTTGAAGCTAAAGCCATTTTCAAACGATACCGTGTTTGATGCCATGGATACCGCCTGCGCGCGGCCTCCTGCGCGAGCTCCGGACAGACCGTCGAGTACGCGCTAGCCTCGCGAACGCTTCCTTATCCAGCCGATGATCTGCCTGACGGCTTTTTGCCGAACGGCTGACCTGTCGCTGAAACAGGAAGCCTCGCTTGAGGCCAGCCCCGTGCGGGCCATGCGCACGGCAGTTTCACCGTCAACAAAACTCCTTCAGAGAAGTCCTCAGGCAATGACAAATACGGAACAGGATCGTTGGTCGCGAGTGAAAGGCAGGTTGCGGTCGAGTGTCGGAGAAGACGTCTATACAAGCTGGTTTGCTCGCATGGATCTCGAAGGCGTTCAGCAGGAGAGCGTCCACCTTTCGGTCCCGACGCGTTTTCTCAAGAGCTGGATCCAGGCGCATTACGCCGAGCGTGTGCTTTCCTGCTGGCAGGCCGAGATGCCGGAAGTGCACCGGATCGACCTCACCGTGCGCACAGCCATGCGATGCGCGGCTCCAGCCAAGGAGGCTGTGGCGCCGCTCGAT
The DNA here is from genome assembly GCA_052143915.1 of Bradyrhizobium sp. Lineage (GTDB taxonomy): Bacteria > Pseudomonadota > Alphaproteobacteria > Rhizobiales > Xanthobacteraceae > Bradyrhizobium. The sequence goes on along the minus strand of JBKQRS010000120.1, from coordinate 7,566 downwards.
CCTCGCCGCATCGAGCGGCTGGATGGCCGGCCGGCGCCCGAGTTGCGCGCGACCGCGATCGCGCCGGTGTCCGCGAGCCATGACGCACTCGGCGGCTCCCCGCTCGATCCGCGCCTGACATTCGGAAGTTTCGTGATCGGGCGCTCCAATACGCTGGCCCACGCCGCGGCGCGCCAGGTCGCGGAAGGCCGTCGCGGCGATCCCGTGATGTTCAATCCGCTCTACATCCACGCCGGCGTGGGTCTGGGCAAAACCCATCTGCTGCAGGCGGTCACCTGGGCCGGCAATTCGGGCAGCGAGCGCAAGGTGCTTTACCTCACGGCCGAGAAATTCATGTACGGCTTTGTCGCGGCGCTGAAGACGCAGACCGCACTCGCGTTCAAGGAGGCATTGCGCGGCATTGACGTGCTGGTCATCGACGACCTGCAATTCCTGCAGGGCAAATCGACCCAGGCCGAGTTCTGTCACACGCTGAACGCGCTGATCGATGCCGGCCGCCAGGTGGTGATTGCCGCGGACCGTCCGCCTTCCGACCTTGAGAGCCTCGACGACCGCGTGCGCTCCCGTCTTGCCGGCGGCCTTGTCGTGGAGATGGGATCGCTCGGCGAAGAATTGCGGCTTGGCATCCTCAAGTCGCGGGTCGCTGCCGCCCGCGCGCATCACGCGAGCTTCGAGGTGCCGGAACAGGTGCTGGATTATCTCGCCCGAACCATCACCCACAACGGCCGCGACCTCGAGGGCGCCATCAATCGTCTGCTGGCGCACAGCAAGCTCAATAACCAGCCGGTGACGCTGGAAATGGCCGAGCGCGAGGTGCGCGACCTGATCCGTCCGCAGGAACCCAAGCGCATCAAGATCGAGGACATTCAGCGGGTGGTGGCCCGGCAATACAATGTGAGCCGCTCCGACCTGTTGTCGTCGCGCCGCACCGCCAATGTTGTCCGTCCGCGCCAGGTGGCGATGTACCTGGCCAAGACCCTGACCTTGCGCTCGCTGCCCGAGATCGGCCGCCGGTTCGGTGGACGCGACCACACCACGGTCCTGCACGCCGTGCGCAAGATCGAGGCCCTGGTGGCCAGGGATATCGCGCTCTCCGAAGAGGTCGAATCGTTGAAGCGCCAACTGCAAAGCGAGTAACCTGTCTTTCCATTGGGCGGGGGAGGGGTGAGCCACATGCACTGGGCTCGTGGTTACCCCCTCCCCGACCCCGCCCCGCAAGGGGGAGGGGAGTGATGGGCGCTGTCATTTCTCTCGTTTCTTTCCTGTCTCTCGTTTCTTTCCTGCCAAAACGTGGGGAACGGCTAGAGGCATCTCTTGCGCTTGCGGGCCATCCGCGCCACCTTGGGGTCCCCCCAAAGGGTTTGATCAAATCCAGCTTTGATCGGGCTTTCGGGTTCAGACGCCGCGGCGCGCCTTCGGGGCCGCCCCGGCTTTTCCATCTTCGGATCAGGCGGGTATTGCAATGAAGGTTACCGTCGAACGCGCGCAGCTCCTGAAATCGCTGGGCCACGTCCATCGCGTGGTCGAGCGCCGCAACACCATTCCGATCCTCGGCAATGTGCTGGTCCGCGCCGAAAATGCGCGCCTGTCACTGAAGGCCACCGACCTCGATCTGGAGGTGACGGAGACGCTTGCGGCAGAAACCGCGACCGCCGGCTCGACGACGGTGCCGGCGCACATGTTTTACGACATCGTGCGCAAGCTGCCCGAAGGCGCGCAAATCGTGCTGGAGGGCGATGGTGACCGCTCGATATTGGCGATCCGCGCCGGCCGCTCGCGCTTCACGCTGCAGACCCTGCCCGAGAACGATTTCCCCGATCTTGCCGCCGGCGAGATGACGCATTCGTTCACGCTCGCCGCCGCCGACATGAAGCGATTGATAGACCGGACGCAATTTGCGATCTCGACCGAGGAGACACGCTATTACCTCAACGGCATCTATCTGCACTCGGCCGGCAGCGCCAAGGCCGCTACCCTGCGCGCGGTGGCGACCGACGGGCATCGCCTTGCCCAGATCGATTTGCCCTTGCCCAAGGGCGCCGCCGGCATGCCCGGCGTGATCGTGCCGCGCAAGACCGTCGGCGAAGTGCAGCGCCTGATCGAGGACAACGAGGCCGAGGTCGGAATAGAACTGTCGCAGGGCAAGATCCGCTTCACCATCGGCAATGTGGTGCTGACCTCGAAACTGATCGACGGCACCTTTCCGGACTATGGCCGCGTCATCCCGCAGAACAACGACAAGGAACTCGTCGTCGACAAGAAGGATTTCGAGGCTGCGGTCGACCGCGTCTCGACGATATCGAGCGAGCGCGGCCGCGCGGTGAAACTGGCGCTCTCGGCGGGCAAGCTGGTGCTGTCGGTGACCAACCCGGATTCCGGCAGCGCGACCGAGGAACTCGAAGTCGAATACGCCGCCGATCCGCTCGATATCGGATTCAACTCGCGCTATCTGCTCGACATCGCGGCTCAGATCGAGGGCGAGGTCGCGGTCCTGAAGTTGGCCGATCCGGGTTCGCCGACACTGGTGCAGGACAAAGATTCCAAGGGCGCGCTCTACGTGCTGATGCCGATGCGGGTATAGGCTCTTTCTGTTCGCGCCAAGGCTGACTAGATTGCGTTATGGCCGGGCTCGTCCCGGCCATCTACGTCTTGGAGACCGCAAGCACGTGGGACGCCGGGTCAAGCCCGGCAATGACAGATCGCCATGACCGCCTCCCGCATTCACCGCCTCACGCTTACGCACTTCCGCAACTATCGCGCGGCGAGCCTTCAGACGCGCGGTGACGTGGTGGTGCTGGTGGGCCCGAACGGCGCCGGAAAGACCAATTGCATCGAGGCGATCTCGTATCTCACGCCGGGGCGCGGGCTGCGCCGCGCCACCCTCGAAGATGTCGCCGACAATCAGGGCGACGGCTCGTGGGCGGTCTCCGCCGAGGTCGAGGGCGCGCTTGGACTTGCCACGCTCGGCACCGGCATCGATGCCCCTGGCCCCGAGGCTGCCGCCACCAGCCGGCGCTGCCGCATCGACCGCGAGCCGGTGACTTCGGCGGCGGCGTTCGGCGATCACCTGCGCATGGTGTGGCTGACGCCCTCGATGGACGGGCTGTTTCTGGGTCCGGCGTCGGAACGGCGGCGGTTCTTCGACCGGCTGGTGCTGGCAATCGACAGCGAGCATTCGGCGCGGGTGTCGGCGCTCGACCGCTCGTTGCGTTCGCGCAACCGCTTGCTGGAAGTGCGCAACTACGATGACCATTGGTGTGACGCGATCGAACGCGAAACCGCAGAGCTTGCCGTAGCCGTGGCGGCGATGCGGGGCCAGACCGTGACAAGACTTGCAGCGATGTTGCGCGCACGCGGTGAAACATCGCCGTTTCCCTCCGCGCAGATCATGCTCGACGGCTGGATGGAAAACGCACTGACGTCAGAACCCGCAACCTCGGTGGAGGATCGCTACCGGGAGATTCTGCGCAGCAGCCGCGCGCGCGACGCCATCGCCGGCCGTACGCTCGACGGCCCGCACCTCACCGATCTGCAGGTGATCTACGCGCCGAAAGGCATGCCGGCCCGTGACGCCTCGACCGGCGAGCAGAAGGCGCTGTTGATCGGCCTGGTGCTGGCGCATGCCAGTCTGGTCGCGGAAATGACCGGCATTACCCCGCTATTGTTGCTCGACGAGGTGGTTGCCCATCTTGATCCCGGCAGGCGGACGGCGCTGTTCGATGAACTCTCAGGACTCGGCGCGCAGGTCTGGATGACCGGCGCCGATCCCGCGGCATTTGCCGGCATCGGCGCATCAGGCGAGATTTTCAACGTCGATTCCGGTCAGATCGCCCGCCGCGCCTGACGCGCATTCGGCAAGAGTCGGCGCCAGCGTTGCGATCACGATCGTGGGCCTTGCCCGTGAAGCACGCTGGCAATGATGGATTGCACCAGAAACACCGAAGCCTTCTCGGTCAGGTGAACCTGATCGCTCGCCGAAATATCCTTGGCGGTATCGCCGATCCGCGTCAAACAGCCCTCCGCGTTGCACAGCGTGTCCCATACGGAGATGTACTCCGCGCCAAGTGGTACCAGCTTTTCGCGCAGCCGCGCGCCGGATGAATCGGCCGCGGCGCGGTCGCTTCGCTCCGGGATCAGGCGATGATGCAGCAGAAAGAAGCGCAGCACTTCGTTCGGCAGCCCGCGTTTCCACCACGGTACCGAACCGAGCACAATGATGCGCGCTTTGGTCTGCTGTTTCAGCGCCTTCACTGTCTCGGCCACGCCATCGAGATATCTGTCCCAGGTACTGTGCAGCAATATGATGTCGGGCTGGAGGTCGCGGGCGATCGACAGGATCTTGTCGTTGATGGCGCGGCAATTGGGCACGCCGGCCACATCCGTGTTGAGCGCCGGAACGCATGAGCTGGAAGTAAACTGCGCGATGCCGAAGTCGTTGGTTTCCTGGGCCTTGCGCAGGCCGGGCAACAGCGCGCCTGCGGTCGAATCTCCCCAGACGAAAACAAGCGGCCGTCGACCCCGATCGACGCAACCGTCGGCAAACGAGGTTTCATGGCTGAGATCGAGCAGGCACTCATGAACCCGCCATTTTGACGAGTCCGTCCGCACGTCCGTCATCTCGCGAATTTCCGGCGGCAGCCGGAAATCGAACCCGCGCCCCTCCACGATGACGCCGCCTGCCGCCGCGACCAGCGCCATGCCCGAACACAGGCCGACGATCCTGGGCAGGGCCGGGCGGCCAAATCGAAACGGGATTTCGATGAAGCGATAGGTCAGCCACGCCAGCACAAAGCTCAACCCGACGACGAGACCGCGATCGAGCAGGGTCAGGGGTGCGAATTTGATGATTCCGAAAAATACCAATAGCGGCCAATGCCAGAGATAGAGCGGATAGCTGATCAGGCCGATCCTGACGAAAGTGGGGCTGGCCAGGAGGTGCCGGCAGCCCCATGCCTCCGGCGCCGACAGCAGCAGCGCGCCGCCGGCAACCGGCAGCACGGCCCACCAGCCCGGGAATGCGCTCTTGGAATCGAGAAAGGCGGCGGCTGCTGCGACCAGCAGCAACCCGATCGCGGCGCGCCAGTTGCTGGCGGCGCTGGCTTGACCGAGATGGCTGAAGCCGCAGGCCAATGCGGCGCCTGCCAGCAATTCCCACGCCCGGGTAAACGGCAGATAGAAGGTCGCCACAGGGTCTGGGCCGATCAGCGCCACGTTGAGGGCAAAGGATGCAGCGCCGATCACCGCGGCCACGGCCAGAAAGGGAAGGCGCATTCGGGCGACCAGCATCAGGATCAACGGCCAGACCAGATAAAATTGCTCCTCGATGCCCAGCGACCAGAGATGCAGCAGCGGCTTCTTGCCCGATTCGAGGTCGAAATAGCCGGATTGCAGCATGAGCGCGATGTTCGAGAAGAAGGCCGCGCTGGCGAAGACGTCGGAGCTCAACTGCGCATAGGCCGCCGGCAGCATCCACAGCCAGCCGAGCACCAGCACCGCCACGAGCACAGTGATCAGGGCCGGAAAGATCCGCCGGATCCGCCTGCCATAGAAGGCGAGCAGGCTGAAGCGCTGCTGACCCAACTCGCGCACGATGATGCCGGTGATCAGGAATCCGGATATGACGAAAAAAATATCGACGCCGATGAAGCCGCCCGGCATGGCCTCCGGGAAGGCGTGGAAGCACACGACCAGCATCACCGCGACCGCGCGAAGGCCGTCAATATCCGGCCGATATCGATCTGAAGGCTGGGACAAGTCAGGCCAATCCAAGGGTCGCGCCAAATACACAGCGCGTCAGCCGAAGTCCACAGACCTCAGCCAGCGCTGGCATCGGGCTTCTCTAGCAGTTCTCCTGCGGTCTGGCATTTTCGGCCGAAATCGTCCACGCCGGCCGGCATGCGGCGCGGAAAAGCGGCGTTTGGGAAACGGAAAATCGGTTTACGAATCGCGCTTTTTCCGGCCCGCTGAATCGGCTTCGGCGCGCCTTGAAAAACCGTGGAAAAGCCCCATTTATTCAATAGCTTGCTGATATAGACTTTGCGCTAGGCGCAGTGCGCCTTTCATGGCAGAAATAAGCCAATCAGCGCCTGATTTTGCGCAGCTGATTCGGGACATCCTCGAAGGCATCACATGACAGAACCTGCCCGGCAATCGATCGCCGATACTGAGCATTCCATTCCTGTCGAATATGGCGCGGAATCGATCAGGGTCTTGAAGGGGCTCGACGCCGTCCGCAAGCGGCCGGGCATGTATATCGGCGACACCGATGACGGCAGCGGCCTGCATCACATGGTCTACGAGGTCGTCGACAACGCCATCGACGAAGCGCTCGCCGGCCACGCCACCTCGGTGGAGGTCGTGCTCAACGCCGATGGCTCCGTCACCGTGCGCGACGACGGCCGCGGAATTCCCGTCGATATCCATAAGGGCGAAGGCATCTCCGCGGCCGAGGTCATCATGACCCAGTTGCACGCGGGAGGTAAGTTCGACCAGAATTCCTACAAGGTATCCGGCGGCCTGCATGGCGTCGGCGTCTCCGTCGTCAACGCGCTGTCGAGCAAATTGCAGCTCAGGGTCTGGCGCGACGGCAAGGAGCATTTCATCGAATTCGCCCATGGCGACGCGGTGGCGCCGCTGAAGGTGGTCGGCGAGGCCCATGGCAAGCGCGGCACCGAGGTGACCTTTCTCGCCTCCAAGGAGACCTTCACCAACGTCGAATACGACTTCGCGACCCTTGAACATCGCCTGCGCGAACTCGCGTTCCTGAATTCCGGCGTCAATATCGTGTTGTCCGACATGCGCCACGCGGTCGAAAAGCGCGAGGAGATGCATTACGACGGCGGCGTCGAGGAATTCGTGAAATATCTCGACCGCAACAAGAAGGCGATGGTGCCTTCCCCGATCATGATCAACGCCGAGATGAACGGGATCGGCGTCGAGGCGGCGCTGTGGTGGAACGACAGCTACCATGAGAATGTGCTGTGCTTCACCAACAACATTCCGCAGCGCGACGGCGGCACCCATCTCGCGGGTTTTCGCGGCGCGCTGACGCGCCAGGTCAACGGCTATGCCGACGCCATGGCCAAGCGCGAAAAGATCGCGCTGACCGGCGACGACTGCCGCGAGGGCCTGACTGCGGTGCTTTCGGTGAAGGTGCCGGATCCGAAATTTTCCTCGCAGACCAAGGACAAGCTGGTGTCCTCGGAAGTGCGCCCGGTGGTCGAGAATGTTCTCAACGAGGCCTTGGCGGCGTGGTTCGAGGAACATCCCGCGGAAGCCAAGGTCATCGTCGGCAAGGTGGTGGAAGCCGCCGCCGCCCGCGAAGCCGCGCGCAAGGCGCGCGAGTTGACACGGCGCAAGGGCGCGCTCGACTACACCTCGCTCCCCGGCAAGCTTGCCGACTGCCAGGAAAAGGATCCCAGCAAGTCCGAACTGTTCATCGTCGAGGGTGACTCGGCCGGCGGCAGCGCCAAGATGGGACGCAACCGCGAGTTCCAGGCCGTGCTGCCGCTGCGCGGCAAGATTCTCAATGTCGAGCGCGCGCGCTTCGACAAGATGCTGAGCTCC
>JBKQRS010000119.1:0-3203 GCA_052143915.1 Bradyrhizobium sp. | reverse complement strand
CCCATCATCGCTTACGGCCTCCCGCCCACGAGACCGAATGAATCAGCGAACTCCTTGCGCTTCAACAGAAGAGTTTTTCAACAAAATCGGAACAATACAGCCACGAGCCCTATATCGCCGTTTGTCGCTTCCAGATGGTTTATCTGGGCCGGTCGGCGTCCGATCTCGATCCCGACAAGGTCAAGCGTGGCTACGCGGCATTGGCGCGGATGGAACACCAGCTCGCGACAACTCCATTTCTGGTCGGCGACACCATGTCTCTCGCCGATGTCGCGCTGCTGGCCTATACGCGCCTCGCTCATGAAGGCGGCTTCCACCTCGACGGTTATGCCTCGTTGCGGCGCTGGATCGGCGAGACCGAGAAAGCTCTCGCCTTGCCGCCGGCGCGCTAGATTTTGATCGGTATCACCATGATTGCGACTTCGCCTGTCTCCATCCGCTGCGCCCGCCGCAGCGACGTCGAGGCCATCGTCCGGATGCTGGCGGATGATCCGCTCGGCAGCGGCCGCGAACGGATCGAGGAGCCACTGCCGTCGTGCTATTTTGGAGCGTTCGAGGCGGTCGACCATGATCCGCATATCCGGCTTGTGGTCGCGGAGGATCGTGACGGTGCCGTCGTCGGCTGCCTTGAGCTCTGCGTCCTGCCGGGACTGAGCTCGCAGGGCGCCTCGCGCGGCCTGATCGAGGACGTCCGCGTCGCCGCGCATTGCCGCAGCCGTGGCATCGGAGAGAAAATGGTGCAATGGGCCGTCGCGGAAGCGCGGGCGAGGGGATGCAAACTGGTCGAATTGTTCACGCATCATACCCGCGCCGATGCGCAGCGTTTTTACAAACGGCTTGGATTTCAGCCGAGCCATGTCGGAATGACGTTGCGGTTTTGATACGGCCAAAGCACGGCGTTCATGAAGCGCCCTTGCGACCATTGCGAAACGGGTTTTGCCGTTCATTCCGGTTAACGCGTGATAAACTAATCAGATCATCGTAATTATTTTGACGAAACGTTCCGTGACATTTTGGCGTATCCCGTCGGGCTCGGACAGCTTGGGGACCGCAAATGAAAAATTATTCGATTGTCAGGATCGGCAACGAGTATGTCGTGCAGGCGGGCGACAAGAGTGTTCTGAAAATTGCGAGCCGACGCAGGGCCGCTCGGCTCATCTCGGATGCGGCCGAATTGTTGAATTCGCCGCCGCCGCAAGCTGACGGCGAACCGCCGAAAGCACGCGATCCCAGCGAAGCTCCTTGACGATTTCAGACGATTCCCTTATGCACCGCGGCGGGACACCTCCCCCCAACGGGAGGCTTGCTATCTGGAAGGATAGATCATGACTGCAGCGAAGCCCGCTTCGCGGCCTAATGTGCCGCATTTTTCCTCCGGCCCCTGCGCCAAGCGCCCCGGCTGGACCCCGCAAAAACTCCAGGATGCCGCGCTTGGCCGGTCGCATCGCGCCAAGATCGGCAAGGCCAAGCTGAAGCTCGCGATCGAGCTGACGCGCGAGGTGCTTGAGGTCCCCGCAGGCTACAAGATCGGCATCGTGCCGGCCTCCGATACCGGCGCGGTCGAGATGGCCCTGTGGTCGCTGCTAGGCGCGCGGCCTGTGACCACGATCGCCTGGGAATCCTTCGGCGAGGGCTGGGTCAGCGATATCGTCAAGGAATTGAAGCTCAAGGACGTCACCAAGCTGCACGCCGGCTACGGCGAGATCCCCGATCTGAGCAAGGCTGATCCTGCTTCCGACATCGTCTTCACTTGGAACGGCACCACTTCGGGCGTCCGTGTCCCCAATGCCGACTGGATCAGTGCTGATCGCGAAGGCCTTACCATCTGCGACGCCACCTCGGCGGCGTTCGCGCAAGCCCTCGACTGGGCCAAGCTCGATGTGGTGACGTTCTCCTGGCAGAAGGCGCTGGGCGGGGAGGCCGCGCACGGCATGCTGGTGCTCTCGCCGCGCGCGGTTGAACGGCTTGCGACCTACAAGCCGGCATGGCCGCTGCCGAAAATCTTCCGTATGACCAAGGGCGGCAAGCTCAACGAAGGCATCTTCGAGGGCGAAACCATCAACACGCCGTCGATGCTGTGCGTCGAAGACTATCTCGACGCACTGAACTGGGCGAAATCGGTCGGCGGGCTCAAGGCCCTGATCGCCCGCGCCGACGCCAATACCAAGGTGCTCGCCGACTGGAAGGCGAAAACGCCGTGGATCGATTTTCTGGCCAAGGACCCGAAGATCAGGTCCAATACATCGGTGTGCATGAGGGTGGTTGACCCCGCGATCACGTCGCTGACGCCGGACGCTCAGGCCGATTTCGCCAAGAAGCTCGTTGCGCTCGTGGAGAAGGAAGGCGCCGGTTACGATTTCGCGCATTATCGTGATGCGCCGGCGGGCCTGCGTGTCTGGTGCGGCGCCACGGTGGAAGCAAACGACGTGGCATTGCTGACGCAGTGGATCGACTGGGCTTTCGCCGAGACCAAGGCGCAGCTTCCGAAGGCGGCATGATCTTCGACCCTCCCCTGTACGGGGTCGAGACGAGCGACGCTCGCTCTCTGGGTCGACGCACCGAGAGGTGCGGCGGGGTGGGGTGGACTTTCCCCAATTCGGCGCACGCAGAAATTCACATCGACAGCTTCACCCCACCCCGGCGCTTCGCGCCGACCCTCCCCCTGCAGGGGAGGGTGAAGGAGCACCCGAATGTCAAAACCCAAGGTTCTCATTTCCGACGCGCTGTCACCCGCCGCGGTGCAGATCTTCAAGGATCGCGGCATTGAGGTCGACTTTCAGCCCAATCTCGGCAAGGACAAGGACAAGCTCGCCGAGATCATCGGCAATTATGACGGCCTTGCGATCCGCTCGGCCACCAAGGCAACCGCCAAGATCATCGAGAAGGCGGCGCGGTTGAAGGTGATCGGCCGCGCCGGGATCGGCGTCGACAATGTGGAGATTCCCGCCGCCACCGCGAAGGGCATCATCGTGATGAACACCCCGTTCGGCAATTCGATCACCACGGCCGAACACGCGATTACGCTGATGTTGGCGCTGGCGCGCGAAATTCCGCAGGCCGATGCTTCCACCCAGGCCGGCAAGTGGGAGAAGAACCGCTTCATGGGCGTCGAGATCACCGGCAAGACCCTCGGCGTCATCGGCGCGGGCAATATCGGCTCGATCGTCGCTTCGCGCGGCCTGGGCCTGAAAATGCATGTCGTG
>JBKQRS010000118.1:0-6164 GCA_052143915.1 Bradyrhizobium sp. | reverse complement strand
TGCCCGAAGCCGCCCGGCACCAGGATTCCATGAACATCGGCAAGGCGGGCGGCGGGATCGGCGCTCTCGAACACCTCGGCTTCGATCCATTCGATGTTGACCTTGACGAGATTGGCGAGCCCGCCATGCGCCAGCGCCTCGATGAGGCTTTTATAGGCGTCCTTCATGCCGGTGTATTTGCCGACGATGGCAATCGTCACCTGACCTTCCGGATTGCGGATCCGCTCATTGATGAGATGCCAGCTTTGCAGCGCCGGCGGAAGCTTCGGCGCGATGCCGAACGCCGCCAGCACCTCGTCATCGAGGCCGGCAGCGTGATAGGCCTCCGGCACGGCGTAGATGTTGTCGACGTCACGCGCCTCAATCACGGCACTTTCGCGCACATTGCAGAACAGGCCGAGCTTGCGCCGCTCTTCCTTCGGGATCGGGCGGTCGGTGCGGCAGAGCAGGATGTCCGGCTGGATGCCGATCGAACGCAGTTCCTTGACCGAATGCTGGGTCGGTTTGGTCTTCAACTCGCCGGCGCTGGGAATGAACGGCAGCAGCGTCAAATGAATGTAGATGGCGTGGTCGCGCGGCAGGTCGTTCTTGATCTGGCGGATTGCCTCGAAGAACGGCAGGCCCTCGATATCGCCCACGGTGCCGCCGATTTCGCACAGCACGAAGTCGAAATCGTCGTTGCTGTCGAGGATGAAATCCTTGATCGCGTTGGTGACGTGCGGGATCACCTGGATGGTGGCGCCGAGATAATCTCCGCGCCGCTCCTTGGTGAGAATATCCTGGTAGATGCGCCCGGTGGTGATGTTGTCCGCCTTGGTGGCGGGACGCCCGGTGAAGCGCTCGTAGTGGCCGAGGTCGAGGTCGGTCTCCGCGCCGTCATCGGTCACGAACACCTCGCCATGCTGGTAGGGCGACATCGTTCCGGGATCGAGATTGAGATAGGGGTCGAGTTTACGCAGCCGGACCTTGTAGCCACGTGACTGCAGCAGCGCGCCAAGAGCCGCTGATGCCAGACCTTTTCCGAGCGAAGAAACCACGCCGCCGGTGATGAAGATATACCGCGCCATGGGACTTAACCTTTAAGGCTACTGGCGCGATTCGCCAAAGCGAATCGCTCCGCCGCGGCGAACATTTTGCCAGGCTGTGGGTGACGTGAAATTCTATGCGCTGTCAGGGCGTTAATAGGGATTGCTGATGAAGGACGGTAGATACCGTCCTGCATGGCCATCCCGCTTTATTGCGAACGCGGCGCCTGTGGGCCGGACGGTGCGGGCGGTTTCTGCTGTTCATCGGACTTCTTCAACGAATCCAGAACGCCTCCGCCGCTGGTCGGCGGGGCAACCGGCGTCGCCCCACCTGCCGGCTGCGACTGCGATGCCGGAACGATGATCGAACTAGGCTTGCGGTCGTAGCTTGCGAGCCACGACAGGAACAGGCTGGTTACGAAGAAGCCCACGGCGAGCACGGCCGTGGTGCGCGTCAGCAGGTTGGCGGTGCCCCGGCTCGACATGAAGCCGGCACCGCCGCCGACGCCGAGGCCGCCGCCTTCGGATTTTTGCAGCAGCACCGTCGCGATCAATGTCGCAACGATCATCAGGTGGACTACAATAACGACAGTTTGCATTCTCTACCTTCCGTCGCAAACCAAAAGCGCCGGCAGCCGGCAGCATTTCGGACTTGCGGGGTTTGAAGTTGCGCGGTGTTACACGATTGGACGGGGCATTGTCACCCCCGGGGGATCACCATCTCCCCAGCACCGCTTCGCCGTTAGTTAGGGACAATCGGCTGCAATCGCAAGAAAATCGGCCGCCTTCAGGCTTGCGCCACCGATCAGGGCGCCATTGACGTTGGGCACCGCCATCAATTCCCTAGCGTTGGAGGGTTTGACCGAGCCGCCGTAGAGGATGCGCATCATGGCCCCCTGCCCGTTAAACCGTCCGGTCAGAAAACCCCGGATAAACTTATGAATTTGCTCAACATCTTCTGCAGTCGGGGTCAGGCCGGTGCCAATCGCCCAGACCGGCTCATAGGCGACGACCAGATTATCGGCACGCGCCCGATCCGGCAGCGAGCCGTTGAGCTGTCCGCGGCAGACCTCCAGCGTTTGGCCGGAATCGCGTTGATCTTGGGTTTCACCGATGCAGACGATAGCGGTTAGGCCGGCGCGCCAGGCGGCCGCAGCCTTCTGTCGAACCAGACCGTCGCTCTCGGCGTGATCGGCGCGCCGCTCCGAATGGCCGACAATGACGGCGCTGGCGCCGGCATCCGCCAGCATTTCGGCCGAAAGATCTCCGGTATGGGCGCCCGACGGCTTGGGGTGACAATCCTGCCCGCCGATCGCGAGACCCTTCGAACCGCGCGACTTTTCGGCGAAGGCGGCAATCAGGGTCGCCGGCGGGCAAACCAGCAGGTCGGCCTTGCCAACGACGCTGGGCGCGCCCGCCAGCATGGCCTCAAACTCAACCGTAGAAGCCCTGAGGCCGTTCATTTTCCAGTTGCCGGCGATCAGCGGCAGAATGGTGTTGGTCATATCCGGATTTCCGTAAAAGGAGGGACTGCCAAGCGCTAGCAGAGCCTGCACAGCTGTGCCAGATACCGGCCACTTGGGTTCCCTGGCCGTTAACCCCTTTGATTGGCCCGCCGCACCAAGGTTGCGACGAGGCGGCCGCCACTTTATGATGCCTTATCAACTCGGTGACGCCTGTTTGCGGAATTCGATCGCGAATTTCGCGAATTTCCTTTGGGCGAGCCCCGGTTCCCTCCTGCCAACAAGTTGGACCCATGCTTCGAGGAATGCGCAAAGCCTCATCAAACTGGCTCGGCAAAATCGTTATGGCCACGGTGATGGGCGTCCTGATCATCAGTTTCGGCGTCTGGGGCATCGCCGACATCTTCCGGGGCTTCGGACAGTCGACGCTGGCCAAGGTCGGCCACAGCGAGATCTCGACCGAACAGTTCCGCCAGATCTACACCGAGAGACTGCAGCAGATCGGCCGCCAGTTCGGCCGTCCCTTGACCATGGATCAGGCCCGCGCCTTCGGGCTCGATCGCCAGGTGCTTCAGCAAACCATTGCGGAAGCCGCGCTTGATGAGGAGGCGCGGCGGCTTGGACTTGGACAGTCCAACGACGAAACCATGCGCATGATCTTCAACGATCCCAGTTTCAAGGGGGTCAACGGCGCGTTCGACCCGGCGCGTTTCCAGACTGTAATCCGGCAATTCGGTTACAGCGAACAGCGTTTTATCGCCGAACAGCGGCGGGTGTCGCTGCGACGTCAAATTGCAGGTACGATAGGGGCCGGCATCGAAACGCCGAAAGTCCTGATTGATGCGCTGGCACGGTTTCAAAACGAACAACGCACCATAGAATACGTCAAGCTCGACGCCACGCAGGCCGGAGCGATCGATCCGCCGTCGCCCGAGGCGCTGGCGGCCTATTTCGATGATCACAAGACCCTGTTCCGCGCGCCCGAATATCGCAAGATATCCTTTGTCGCGGTCACGCCGGCGGAGATTGGCAAGTGGTCGGAGGTCTCGGACGAGGATGCCAGGAAGGCATTCGAGCAGCGCCAGGACAAGCTTGGAACGCCGGAACGGCGTCAGGTTTCGCAAATCGTCTTCCCGAACGCCGAAGAAGCCATGGCGGCGCGCAACCGCATCGTATCCGGATTGTCATTCGAGGATCTGGCCAAGGAGCGCGGCCTCAATCCATCCGACGTCGACCTCGGCCTCATCGCGAAGTCAGCGATTGTGGATCCTGCTATCGCTGACGCCGCGTTCTCGCTGCAGTCCGGCGAGGTAAGTCAGCCGGAACAGGGCAAGTTCGGCTTTGCCCTGGTCAAGATCGGCAAGATCGAACCGGCGGTGACGCCAACATATGAGAGCGTCGCCGCGGAGCTCAAGAAGGAGATTGCCAGCGAGCGTGCGCGCACCAAGGTCGCCGAGCTGCGCGACAAGATGGAAGACGAGCGCGGTGGCGGCGCGAGCGTCATCGAGGCCGCGCAGAAACTGGGGCTTGCCGCCGTCACCATCGACGCCGTGGACCGCTCAGGCCGCCTTCCCAATGGCCAGCCGGCGTCGAACGTCCCCCGCGGCCTCGACGTCGTTTCGCAAGCGTTCAACAGCGACGTCGGCGTCGACAACGACCCCATCCAATTCAATGGCGGCTATGTCTGGTACGATGTTGTCGCCATCACTCCCTCGCGCGAACGCAGCCTTGACGAGGTCAAGGACCAGGTCGAGGCGAAATGGCGCGACGACCAGATCACGAGCCGGTTGCGCAGCAAGGCCACCGACATGGTTCAGAAGCTGGAACAGGGCGGCAAACTTGCCGACGCGGCTGCCCAGGCCGGATTGAGCGTCACGACCGCCAGCGGATTCAAGCGTGACGCATCCTTGCCCGGCCTGCCCGCCGGCGCGATCGCCGCAGCGTTTCGTACCGTCAAGGATGGGGTCGGACAAACCCCCGACATTGGCGCCAATGCCTGGATCGTCTTCCGCGTCACCGACATCAGCGTGCCGCCGGTCGACCTCGCCTCGGACAACATCAAGAAACTGAAGGATACCGTTCAACGCGGACTGACCGACGAGCAGCTTGCGGAATACATCACCAGGCTTGAATCGGAGATCGGCACCAACGTGAATCAAACTGCCTTCGCGCAGGTGACCGGCGCCAATAACTGACCATGGGTAAAAATGCCGGCGCCTTCACCTGAAATGTAATTTCCCTCATTGCTCGCCGTGAGGGCCTTGTTCTTGCGTTTTCCTGAAAGCACGTGATGGACGACCTCAAATCTATCATCGGAAAAGTCGCTACCGGCGCGACGTTGTCGCGCGACGAGGCGGCGTCCGCCTTCGACAGAATGATGTCCGGCGAGGCTACGCCCTCGCAGATGGGCGGACTATTGATGGCGCTTCGCGTACGCGGCGAGACCGTCGATGAAATTACCGGCGCGGTTTCGGCGATGCGCGCCAAGATGCTGCGCGTCAAGGCTCCCGCCGATGCCGTCGACGTGGTTGGGACCGGCGGCGACGGCTCCGGCTCCGTCAACGTGTCGACTTGCGCCTCTTTCATTGTCGCAGGTGCCGGTGTTCCCGTCGCCAAACACGGCAATCGCGCATTGTCGTCGCGCTCGGGCGCGGCGGACGTGCTGTCGTCGCTCGGGGTGAAGATCGACATTACGCCGGAGCAGGTCGGCCGCTGCGTCGCGGAGGCGGGAATCGGCTTCATGTTCGCGCCGTCGCACCATCCCGCCATGAAGAACGTCGGTCCGACCCGGGTCGAATTGGCAACACGCACCATCTTCAACCTGCTGGGGCCGTTGTCCAATCCCGCCGGCGTCAAGCGGCAGATGGTCGGCGTTTTTTCGAAACATTGGGTGCAGCCGTTGGCGCAGGTGCTGAAGAACCTTGGGGCTGAATCGGTCTGGGTGGTGCACGGTTCCGATGGCCTTGATGAAATCACCCTCACCGGCCCGACCTTCGTCGCGGCGCTCGAGCACGGCACGATCCGCACCTTCGAGGTGACGCCGGAAGAAGCCGGCCTCAATCGCGCCGCCGGCGAGGCGCTGAAGGGCGGCGATGCAAATGCCAATGCGATCGCGCTGCAAAGCGTCCTCGACGGGATGCCGAGCCCGTATCGCGACGTCGCGCTGCTAAACGCCGCGGCGGCGCTGATCGTGGCCGGCCGCGCAAAAAGCCTGAAGGAAGGCGTGGCGCTCGGCACCCATTCGATCGACAGTGGCGCGGCGATGGCGCGATTGAAGCATCTCATCGCGGTCTCCAACAGCTGAGCGCGGGTCCCTCCGATGTCCGATATCCTGACCAGGATCGAGGCCTACAAGCGCGAGGAGATCGCCACGGCCAAGCGCGCCCATCCGCTGGCCAGCCTTGAAGCCAGGGCCAAGGCGGCGCCGGCGCCGCGCGGTTTTGTCACTGCCATCCGCCAAAGGCTCGCGCGCGGCGACTACGCACTCATCGCCGAAGTAAAGAAGGCTTCGCCGTCGAGAGGGCTGATCCGCGCCGATTTCGACCCGCCCGCGCTGGCGAGGGCCTATGAAGCCGGCGGCGCCGCCTGCCTGTCGGTGCTGACCGACACGCCATCGTTCCAGGGCCATCTCGATTTCATGGTGGCGGCCCGGGCCGCCCCCACGCTACCGGACCAG
>JBKQRS010000117.1:0-8643 GCA_052143915.1 Bradyrhizobium sp. | reverse complement strand
CCACCATTGAATCGTGCCAGTGGGTCATCACAGCCTCCTCAAGGTCGCCTCTGTCAAATAGGTCGCGACCAGCGGCTCAAGGTTCAACACACTGCATTAATCGCGGCGGGGCTTGCGGGTTCCACTCCCTAGCCGGCAAGATGATCTCGCATCGCAACATGATTGCGCGCCGGGTGTTGCGAGAGTTGGCCCCTAAAGCCGCCGGGTCAAAGCCGCGACAAAGCGGTGGGCGTCGAGCTCGTCGTTGAAAACATGGGGCGAAATGCGCATGCGCCGGAGCCGCGCCGCGACGTAGACGCCTTCGGCTGCCAACCCCTCGACCAGCCCTGCCGGCAGCCCATCCTCAAAACCGAGACTGAGAATATGCGGTGCGCGCAGGCGACGGTCCGCGACACGGACGCCGGCATCGCGCACGCCTTCCGCAATGCGTCCGGTCAGCATGGACAGACGCTGCGCGATGGCCGCCTGGCCCCATTCGGCGATCATTTCCATGCCGATCGCGGCCATCTCCATCGAAATGAAATGGTCGCGCTCGCCCATGTCGAAGCGCCGGGCATCCGGAACATAGCGGGTGTCGGCGAAATAGACGGCGTTCTCGGAGCGCACGTCACGGCGGCCGAACGCGGTCTGTTCAAGCGGGATGCCGTCCTGATGGCGCCCGGCAATGTAGATAAAGGCTCGGCCGTAAGGCCCGAGCAGCCATTTGTAGGTCGGGAAGATCACAAAATCCGGGTCGAGCGCCTTCACGTCGATCGTCAGCACGCCGACGCTATGGGTGGCGTCGACGAGAAAGACGGCGCCGTGCCGCCGCAGCGCGGCCCCCACTTTTTCGAGGTCGATCAGGCCGCCGTCCGACCAGTGCACCGATGAGATCGACGCAAGGCCGACCGGCGGCGCGCCCGGCCGTTCGATGGCGGCAAGGACCGCCGACGTCCAGTCGCCGTCTTCCGGTCGGCGCACCGTCTCGATGACAAACGCTTGCGCATCGGCGCGCGTCTGCCATTCCAGCACCGGCGAGGAATGATCGTTTTCCAGAACCAGGACGCGTGCGCCGCGGGGAAGCGTCAAGATCTTCGCCGCGGTCGCGACGCCATAACTGACCGAGGATATCAGCGCGATATCGCCGGGATCGGCATTGATCAGGCGGGCGGCGGCAAGCCGCGCGCGCTCGTGCTGGCGATTGGCGAACCCGGCGTCGAGTGTCCAGGGTGTCCCCTTGCGCCCGACCGCCGCGCGGGCCGCTTCCTGGGTTCGAAGCGGCAACGGACTGTAGGAGGCTGAATTCAAATAACAGATATCACGCGGCATCTCGAAGAGGCCGCGTTGCGAGGCAAGCATGTAAATCTCTTCCTTGAGGCACGGATCATAACCTGAATAGATCCGCGCTGGCCATCCATGGCGGCATACCTGCCGCCCACCTCCGATTCCCCCGACAAGCGGACGTGCTCCCGAGCCTGAGCACCCGGTCGCCGGTCCTCCTAGATCGCATCGTCGATTTCGAAGCTACGTGGCGGGCAAAAAGGCGTGCGACAGGTAAAGAAACATGGCAACGCCAAGCAGGATCAATAGCGAGGCCAGCACAAAATCCAATTTCGATCCGATTCCCCCGGTTTCTGCAACCGTGTCGATCTCCTTCGCGTTCCTGATGAAGCGGACCATTGCCAGTGCGACCATTGCGGTACCTGCAAGTATCAGCGCAAGGCCCGCGATGTTGCCGAACCGATGTCCGAGCGGGGATAGAACGCGACCGGAAAGCGACGGAGCAACGGCCTCGAGGAAAAGATCGAAGCGTTCCACAAGAAAGCCGAAAGCCATGATCGCGATGGCGGTACGTATCCATGCAAGAAACGTGCGCTCATTTGCGGCGTGGTCCCGGAAATTCTTGATCGTCATTTCACACTGCCTGTTGCTGATAACAGCATGCATGATTCTAGAGCATGATCCGGAAAAGTGGGAACCGGTTTTCCCTCGCGACAAACGCGGAACGCGTTTGCGCGGAGATCATGCTCAATCAAAGAGATGAGATCATGATCCGATTCAACCTCGTCCGATCATGATCTAACGAGGCGACGAAAGGAGGTGCAAAATGAGGGCCGTATTTTGCTCCCGCCTGCTGATCACGCTGGTAGCCATTCCAGCGCTGGCCGGGCCGATCAGCGCGAACGCGAACACCCCGGCGTTTACCTATCGCAGCTCCGGAACATGTTTGGCGTCGCCGTTAGGTTTCAGCTCGAAGTTGGAACCCGTCAATTCCGGCATTGCGTGGACGACGACATTTACGAGTGCGGGCAGCGTTGATGATCACGGCGCCGCCACCGAGATCGGCCAGGCCGTGGACACCGCCTCTTTCGGCGCTGGGCCACGAATGCACACTCCCGCGGCACACGCTTATGAGGACAGGTTCACCGTTGCTATCACCGATCCCGGGGAGGGCGGCGGCGTCACCTTCCATGCGGGAACGATAAGCGGAACCTTTACCGCCGGGCCCTATGCGGGGCGCAGCTTCAGCCTTTCAGGCTTCGAGCTCAAGAAAGCCATCGGCGACCACGGATTTGACGTGTATGGGAGCGCCACGTCGCCTGTCGTACAGACCCTGTCGCTCGACGGGATAAAGTTTGAGCGGGTCTGCGTATTGACGGTGTCAACATCGCCGCAGCGCTAGGGGGTGACCAAGCGGCGCTCGCTTTCTTCCGATTCAATTGTCAAACAGCCATTGAGTTCGGGCACCGTCATTGCGAGCGCCAGCGAAGCAATCCATCGCGGCCCGCGAAACAAAAAGCTGGCTCGCTTCCGCCTTCGCTCGTTGAGCTTCGACGGACGCGGTCGTCGCAAGCGCTCCCTTGCGCAAACGCTTCGCGTGTGTCGCAGGCAATGACGCCAGAGCAAAACATGCATCCGCATTCTCGCGGCGCGATGCGCCCGAGCTTTTCCAGCAACTTCATCCGCCCAGAAAACGAGAGGGCGCAGGGAAGACCGGGTGCTCAGCTCACACCCATGGCCCGTGTGCAAAAAAGGTAGCACACGGGTAGAACCACAGGTGGTGGCGGAATCATCCGGCCTTCCCTGCGCAATGGTTTTAACGGTGTCCTTCGCGCTCTCCCTGGTGACCGGGCTCTTTTGCCACCATCGCCGGCGTGATGCGAAGCATCATCGCCAACTTGACGCCAGCGTCGGGGCGTCAGGACCACACGACTTCGCCGTCCGCAAGCTGGCGCATTCGTCTGCACGCCGCCTGCGTCCACCGCATCCCGCACTCCACGTCCGTGACGATCGCGATACGCCCCTCTGCTCGAGGCGGGACGGCGGAATCAATAATGCTGATTTTAGCAAACGGCGAAGCGAAATATTTTTCGCCGATGGGCTGGACAGGAATTCAAGATGGCAGCCTGTCGGGCAAATCAGTTGTGCTTATCCACGGCGGCTGTGCGTCATGCCTCCTTGGGAGGAGGGCGGCGAAATTGATGGAAGCGTTCGCGTCTTGTTGCGCCGCAAGGTTGCGAGAAATGAACATAACAACCATACTAAAGGAGGTCACTCCAGTATAGGAGGTCTAATTGCCGAATATTGTTGTTCTTAGCGGGCCGATTTGTTCTGGAAAAAGTGAACTCGCAAAACGACTAAAATCGCAGGGTGGCTTCGAAATCTATTCCACGTCAGCTCGTATAAAAGAGCAGATGCAGGACTCGACTGAAGGCAGAGGATCACTTCAAGAAGCAAGCAAGGACCTAGACGGCCGAACTAACTACGGATGGATCGCCACAGAACTTGCGAGTCAGGCTGACGACAAAAGGATCGTCGTCGACAGCGCTCGTTTTCCTCAACAAATATCAAGAATCCGCCAGCAATTCGGTTGGCGCGTCGTGCATATTCATTTGTCGGCACCGACAAATGTCTTGAAAGAAAGATTTTCGGAACGGGCTGCTCGAAAAGATATAGGCATGACATTCGACGAGGCAATGGCGGACGAGACCGAACAAAATTCAGACTCTTTGGAAAGCTCGGCAGATCTTTTTATCGACACGTCCCGGTCTGACAACGCTGACATTTATATTCGAGTGGCGGCCCGTTTAGGAATGTTTGCGCCACCTGATAGAAAGTATGTTGACGTACTCATCGGCTCCCAGTTTGGAAGCGAGGGGAAAGGGCAAGTCGCGGCGTATCTGGCGCGCGAATACGACGTCGTGATGCGAGTAGGGGGACCAAACGCAGGCCACCGCGTCAGCAGCGAGACAGGGCAATTCACGTACATGGCATGGGATTCGGTACAGCGAGACCAGAAGGCTTAATCCAAATGTTCGATGAGCCGACGCTTTGGCAAGAAATCGGATACGAGGTTGAGGCGGGTCATCTTGAGAAGGGCCGAGAAATATCCTTGAGAAGATCGCAGCAAGCGACCCCACGCTACTTTCGCGAACTTCTAAATCCGGATGATGCCGTTCAATTCGCGAGCTTTTCAGATACAAAAGCAGAGTTTGACTGGGTAGCTGAGTCGATCGCAGCAAATCTGAAGCAAGACGAGCTTGAACACGATGATATCCTGATCGTCATCCCTGAGGCTCTGACTATCCGTGCGACTGCTCCTCAAGTCATGAGGGCACTTCGCAAGCACGAAATTCAAGCACATTTGGTTGGCGTGACCACTTCTCGCGATGCTGTGTTCGCGAACAATAGCATCGCTATAACATCTATTTACCGCGCCAAGGGAAATGAAGCGCCCATGGTATATGTGGTGGGTGCCGAGTATTGTTTCGGAGGTTTCAATCTATCGAGAAAGCGAAACATCTTATTCACGGCGATCACCCGCTCTCGCGCTTGGGTTCGAGTTAGCGGCATTGGCAACTCAATGAATTCGCTCATTACTGAGTACCAAAAAATTCGGGAAGACCATTTCTCACTTTTGTTTCAATATCCAACGGCTCAACAGCTGCAACGGATGCGAACTGTTCATCGCGATCGGTCTTCTGACGAAATAAATGAAATAGAGCAGGACCTCGAAGGCTTGACGCGACTTCTTCAGCGTGTCGATACCGGCCAAATTAGCATTGATGCCCTTCCAACTGAAGCACAAGGGATCATACGGCGGCTTAGAAATGAAAATTCAAAGCCTTCAGATACTCGTCGAAAAGCTCGTTGAAAAAGGTTTGCTGTTCGAGACGCGCGAAATTCGTGCGTCGAAAAGTGGCCGCGAGCAAATTATTGAAGTCGGTGAAACTGGACCGTTGAGTATCGTAAAAACTATTCCAGAGAATAGTGTCATTTACTACTTGGAATTGATCAAGGAATCCAAGTTTTCATGGATGCTCTTTGATGCTTCGCTCGTTCAAATCTGGTATCGAATTCGTCGAGGGGAGATTGTGGGCCATCGATTTTGCTATATTCCAGCGCCATTTGAAGTCGATCTTCGTGAAGGCAATGGCGCTTCGGACTTGGCTGAAATCATTGAGGGCGGAAGTGCCGCGAGTCCACTAGAACAATCACGTCGAACAATTCTTCGGTTCGAATGCGATCCCCAAGCCCAGGCGGAATCTCATCCAGCAGCCCATCTTCATCTGAATTCAAATAATTGTCGAATTCCTATGCGATCGGCAATAACGGTCAAAGAGTTTGTCAATTTCCTGCTTCGTTTCTTTTATTCTTCACAATTCGAGTCAACTCTAGTCGAGACGAATTTCGCAGGTCCGTCTTTGCTTTCGGATGAGGAGCAGCGATCGTTCCATCTCAATTGGCGGGTCAATTAGTAGTTCATCTCCAGTATTTCGATTCTCACCTCGGCAAGCTCGTCGTCCCCGTCAGAAACGCGTCGATCGCCCGGGCGCAGAGCCGGCCCTCGCGGATCGCCCACACGACGAGAGACTGTCCGCGGCGCATGTCGCCGGCCGAGAACACGTTCGGCCGCGAGGTCTGATAGTCTGACGTGTTGGCGCGCACATTGCCGCGCGGGTCGAGTTCGACGCCGAGCGTCTTCAACAGGCCCTCATGCACCGGATGGACGAAGCCCATCGCCAGCAGCACCAGTTGCGCGTCGAGTTCGAATTCGCTTCCCGAAATCGGCTTGAACTTGTCGTCGACCTGCACGCAATGCAGTTTTGCCACTTTGCCGTCGGCGCCCGAGAAATGCTGCGTCAGCACCGCATATTCGCGCCGTGCGCCTTCGGCCTGGCTCGACGAGGTCCGCATCTTCAACGGCCAGTTCGGCCAGGTCAGGCCCTTGTTCTCGTGCTCGGGCGGCGCCGGCATGATCTCGAGCTGGGTCACCGAAAGCGCGCCCTGCCGGAAAGAAGTGCCGATGCAGTCCGATCCGGTGTCGCCGCCGCCGATCACCACCACATGCTTGCCGCCGGCGAGAATGTCGGGCACGCCGCCAAGCGGCTCGTTGCCGACGCGGCGATTTTGCTGCGGCAGGAAATCCATCGCGAAGTGAATGCCGGCGAGATCGCGGCCGGGAATCGGCAGGTCACGCGCGGCTTCCGCGCCGCCGGTCAGGGCCAGCGCGTCGTATTCGATCAGCATTTCTTGCGGATCGATGGCACCCGGCATCGTGCCGCCGACCGGGGAGCCATAGTGAAAGGTGACGCCCTCGGCCTCCATCTGCACGACGCGGCGGTCGATGATGTGCTTCTCCATCTTGAAATCGGGAATGCCGTAGCGCAACAGGCCGCCGGCCTTGGCGTATTTCTCGAACACATGCACGTCGTGGCCGGCGCGCGCGAGCTGCTGGGCGCAGGCAAGCCCGGCAGGTCCGGAGCCTACAATCGCGACCTTCTTGCCGGTCCTGGCCGCCGCGATTTCCGGCTTGATCCACCCCTGCTCCCAGGCGCGGTCGACGATGGCGCATTCGATCGTCTTGATGGTGACGGGATTGTCGTCGATGTTGAGCGTGCAGGACGCTTCGCACGGCGCCGGGCAGACGCGGCCGGTGAACTCCGGAAAATTGTTGGTCGAATGAAGGTTGCGCGAGGCTTCCTGCCACGCGCCGGTGTAGACGAGATCGTTCCAGTCCGGGATCTGGTTGTTGACCGGGCAGCCGGTGTGACAATAGGGGATGCCGCAGTTCATGCAGCGCGCCGCCTGACGCCGCGTTTCTGGCTCCGGCAGCGGCAGCACGAACTCACGCCAATGACGAATCCGCTCTTCGACCGGCGCGTAGTCGCGGTCGTTCCGCTCGAACTCGAGGAAACCGGTAACCTTGCCCATGGGGAGAGACCTAACCGGAGCAGGGGGCTAAATCAAATGCGCCCGAATGAGGACCAACGCGCTGCCATACAAGCAGATTGACGACGTCACCCCCGCGTGGAAGCCAAGCGATACAACCATCAAAATCGATTTCGATTTTGGACGGCATCGTTTCCATCGACGTTCTGACCACATCGATCGAAACTCGCTTGTGGCAATATGCACCCAACCCAAATCCCGTGACCTTACCGACGACGCTAACTCGGCCGATTCGCGTAGGTTCATTTGAAGCGCAGCCACTGAAGTGGACGCGCTCTCGTGGGCATATGTGCTCGCACACGGTCTGAGCGGCCGCGGTTCCGACAGCGCCAGCTAATGTCAATGTCGCGGCAAAGATCGCAGAAATGCCGGTCATCCGCTATTCCGCGGCCTGCATTGCGGCGCGTTCCTTGGCCAATTCGGCCAACGCCCGCCGGTATTCCACCGGCATGACCTTGCGGAATTTTGGCAGGAAGGCATCCCAGTGCCCGAGAATATGCGCAGCGCGGCGTGAGCCCGCAAAGCGTGCGTGACGCGTGATCAAGAGATGCAGCCGCGCCGCATCGTAACGCGTCAGGTCGGAGAGTATCTCCACGCGCCCATGGCCGTCGAGATCGCCCGCCTGGTGATAGACGCGGGCATTGAGGTCTTCCTCGTCGATGACCGGTTCGAGATCAACCATCGCCATGTTGCACAGCGTCGGGAACGCACCGTCCTCGTCCAACACATAGGCGATGCCGCCCGACATGCCTGCCGCGAAGTTGCGGCCAGTCTTGCCCAGCACGATGACAATGCCGCCAGTCATGTATTCGCAGCAATGATCGCCCGCGCCCTCGACCACGGCAGTGGCGCCGGAATTGCGGACCGCAAACCGCTCTCCGGCGATGCCGCGGAAGTAGCACTCGCCCGCGATCGCCCCATAGAGCACGGTGTTGCCGACGATGATCGATTCCTCAGGCACGATGCCGGAGTTCACGGGCGGGCGCACGATGATGCGGCCGCCGGAGAGGCCTTTGCCGACATAGTCGTTGCCTTCGCCTTCAAGCTCGAGCGTGATCCCGCGCGCGAGCCAGGCGCCAAAGCTTTGTCCGGCGGTGCCGGTCAGCTTGACGTGGATGGTGTCGTCCGGCAGGCCGGCATGACCGTAGCGCGTCGCGACCTCGCCCGACAGCATCGCGCCCGCGGCGCGGTCGGTGTTCTTGATCGCGGTCACGATCCGCACCGGTGCGCCGCGATCGAGTGCCGGCTGTGCCTCGGCGATGAGCTTGCGATCGAGAATATCCGCGATCTTGTGATCCTGCGATTCGCACTTGTAGATCTTCACGATCGAGGGCGCCTCGGGCTTCAGGAACAGCCTCGAGAAATCGAGCCCGTTGGCCTTCCAGTGCTCGATGACGCGACGCTGGTCGAGCATCTGCATCTGGCCGATCA
>JBKQRS010000116.1:0-2549 GCA_052143915.1 Bradyrhizobium sp. | reverse complement strand
TCTGCTTGCGTTTCGTGAGAGCCCGCCATTTCTCGAACGAGAGGTAGACAGGCAAAACTATGACGGGGTGTTTCTGGATGGCTGGCTATTCGTGCATAACCTATCGGATGATGAATTGAACACTCTGGCCGGTCTCGTTTCGAAGTGTGGCGCGGATCGCTTGCCGCTCTTTTGGGACCCGGGCCCGCTGATAGCGCCTTCGCCATCCCAGTTAATATCGCCCAGACCAATATCTGCGGTTATAGGGGGGGCCAAATGGACGCGGATATACGTCTCAGGGCGAACAGAAGTCGAATATCCGTACAACCCTCGATTTGATTTCTCAGCCGCAGCGGTGCGGGACGCGTTGAAAACACATCTTGAAATTCTTGATAGGGAATATGGCGGGGTACTCAAGCCCTCACTCGATAACGCGGAATTAGCAGCTAAAAGGTTCCAGCTCATGCGCGGGAGGTTTGCGATTGTTCTGAAAGCTCTGGCCGGAGATAAAGAGTCGTGCGCCCGAATTTGGAGGAAAATTCACTCGTTATTTTAGAGGGATGGCTTAATGTCTGTTTGGGAAGTATACAATTGCCCTTGCATCTGGACTGGCGGGGTATCACCGCCGTATATACCTCGTGATGGGGGAGGCAATGATGATTCCACGAATCTTCGAAGCCAAAGCAGGTTGATGGGTCTTGAGGGGTCGCCACAACAACGTCAGGCTAAGATCGTATGTCGTACGCCGAATGCTGCGCACTTGCTGCACCAACATCACATGGCACCGGTTGAGCGGACGCCATAGCGCCCGAGCGAGGTGGCGCACCGGTTGGTCTTGGAACTCCTCTACCTGCACGCGCGCAATAGATACATGACCAGCCAATTGTGCTTCATCAGACTCAAAGCACCCGATGCGCAGCCACAAACGCCCACCATGGGCGTCCACGAGCCGGCGCGGCACTATGCCAACCAGAACCATCCGCCAAGTTTTATCCAAGCTCAGCGTCGTTTCGATCAGGCTCTCACCGACCGCCAGCTTTAACTTTTTTCCAAGGCGGGCCGGGCTGACGTTATGAATCGTAAAGAGAACCCGATACTGCGCACCCGGCGACACGCGAACGAATACGGACGCGATTTGACTACCGCCAATCCAGCGCGCGGAAACGGCATTTTGTGGCTCGTGTATCGGTGCGCCCCAGCCGATTCCTGCAAAGCATCCGGCGAGCGGGATATCCAACGGACCGACCGGTGAATCCGCATTGCAGAAGGCATCCCAACATAGGCGATCAAGTGCCGGCAGCGCCGCCAAGCCATTCGTCTCGATGGCACGTAGTTTATCGACCGGCACATTCAGTCGCAGCAGAGTCCGCCGTAGGCTCGGCAAATCTACACGGAATTTCGCGCCAGCACGAACCAGATCGATATCGGTATAAAAGCCTTTGTTGTCGAGCTCCGAGATTCGGCCGGAATCGCTCAACTCCCGCCGCAACATGGGGGCGATATGGGAACCAACTTCATCGAAGACGCGCGTGATCTCGCAAACCTGGCAACTTCGCGAGTTGCGTTTTTCGCGCAAACGTCGAAAGATGTCGTGGTTCCAGAAGCGTTCGAACCCGTCGGCATCGCTGTAGACGTCGCACGGAATATGCGTGTCGGTCCAGTGACAGCAGGGCGCCGCCAACTCGCCCTTGCTGATATAAGCGAAATCCAGCGGTTCACGGCAGATTTTGTCCAAATCCACCTCCACAAGCTTCGGATTGGTATAGAATCTTGCGGCTTCGACACGGACACCAATCTCGGTGCCGACGATCATCGCTTCATCGACCGTGTCGTTGTAGAGATCCTTCGACCAATAGATCGACAGATTCAGCTGTTCCGCTCGCCGAATATGCATTGGTGTGATGACGGCTTGTGACGCGCCCATGCGCCCAGTGAGCCGGACGAAGTCGCTCATATCGGCGATGTTGTCGCGGTGGAGAACTCCCTGGATTCGGATACGCTTGCGATCATTCTCGGGCAGCGCCGCGATGAATGCGGTGAGGCGGCGGATAAAGTAATTCCATCTCGCCGTGCCGTCGACGCCCTTTTTGTAATCATGCGGATACATGTCCCGCATGTAGGCTTCAGCGTTGGTCGCGTTGAGAGAAACCGAAAGCCAGTCGAGATGGCCAGCAAACAGCTTCGCCTTTTCAGAGGTTAATGTCGTACCGTTCGTGACGATGCGCAGCAGGATCTTTGGGTTGATCTCATAGATCCACTGCAGCAGCTCGTCCAGATCCGGATGAAGCAGCGGCTCACCGATACCGCTCGATATGACCAGATACTTGGCGGCGCGCAATGGCCGCTCCAGCATTTCGATCTTCTCGAAACTGATGAAGTCACCCTTGCTCCCGTTTTGCTTTTCGAATTCGTCCCGCCAACAGAACATGCATTTGAGATTGCAGTAGTCTGTCCAGTCCAGAACGATAGTTTCAGGCGGCGTAGCGCTATGCGGCCTCGTTTCCGATTTCGCCGCGACCTCGATATTTTCCAGCAACATAGTGCTCAACCCCGCTCACGCCCGGTGTTGC
>JBKQRS010000115.1:0-3703 GCA_052143915.1 Bradyrhizobium sp. | reverse complement strand
GGCGCTCGACCGCACTCAGCCCGGCTTGCCGATGAAGAAGGGCCGCGTTGGGACGATGACCCACGACTACAAGCGTCATGGCACGACGACACTGTCCGCGGCCCTCAACGTCCTCGACGGCACTGTTATCGGCCGCAATATGCAGCGCCACCGGCACCAGGAGTTCATCCGCTTCCTCAACGCCATCGAGGCGCAGGTGCCGGCGCGAAAGCAAATCCACGCCATCGTCGACAATTACGCAACCCACAAGCACCCGAAGGTGCGCCAATGGTTGGCCCGGCATCCCCGCTGGACCTTCCACTTCACGCCCACATCGGCATCCTGGCTCAACGCCGTCGAGGGCTTCTTCGCGAAGCTCACAAAGCGGCGATTGGAACGCGGCATCTTCCTATCGGTCGTCGACTTGCAGGTAGCAATCAATCGCTTCGTCATCGAACATAACGCCGAACCGAAACCCTTCACATGGACTGCCGATCCCGACAAAATTATCCAAGCCGTCAGACGCGGGCACCAAGTGTTAGATTCCATCCACTAGGTTGAGGTTTCTGCCCTCCGTGACCGTCATTGTTGTGTCCGCTGGGGCGCGACCGGGCAGCTATGCTCGCCGCGTCAGCCCGGAACATGAATTCCTCGCGCACTGGCTTCAGGAGGATCCAAGATCTCGTGAGATAATCCTTGAGGAAGCCGCGGTGAACGAAGCGATGGAGCATTTCCTCCAACACAGGCATCCACCGCTCTGGTCGCTGGTGCGGCGAACGCTGCTTCGTCCGATTTATTCTCTTCTGACCCGGATGGGCATTCACCCGCTTTCTCTGCCCATGGCGATCACCTATGGCCGCCGTGGCGGCTTTGTTCGATACCTTCGACGGGTTACGGAAGCACGATGATCGACAACCGAAAATACCCGAACCCTACTCCAGCGGCTCGACCTTGACGATCGAGGCACCATGGTTGTTGCCGGCCCAGAAGGTCACCGGCGTGGTGGAATTGTCGACGAAGACCCGCCGGATATCGGTGCTGCGCGGCAAGAGATAGTTGATCGCATCTCCTGTCGCAGGATTGAGCCGGGTGACCCGGTCGCTCAGCATCGACCCGGTCCAGGCCTCGCCGTTTTTGTCGGTGGTGACGTCGTAAGGCGCGGACCATTTCGGGGCGACCGGCCACTCGCTGAATTGTTCGGTCCTGGTGTCGAACATGCCGATGCGGTCGGCGTGATATTCGCCGAACCACAGCCGGTCCTGCGCATCCATCGAGCCGCGGCGCGGCGCGGAATCCGGCGTCGGGATCTCGTACAGCTTTATCGCTCCGGTCCTGGCGTCGATCCGCCCGATGTGACGCTGCCGGAAGTCGGTGAAATAGACGTTGTTTTTGGAATCCGGAACGACGTCATAGATATTGTGCGGGCCCGGCACGCCCTTGAACGGCAAGAAGGTTTCGATTTTTCCGCTGGCGATATCGAGCCGGTGAACGCCGGCAAAGCCGTTGTTCTGCGCCCAGACCTTGCCGTCGACACCGGAGCTTTGCGGGCTCACCATATTGATCTGGGCGGCGTCGATATTTTCCTCGCCCTCCAGCGGCCAGAATTTGAAGGTTTCAGTCTTGCGATCGAACCTGGCGATCGTGGCCTGGTACATGTTGCCGAACCACAGATTGCCCTCGGGGTCGCTGCGCAGGCCGAGCAATCCGGTCGGGAAGCCCGGCTTGTGTTCTGGAATCGCAAATTCCGTGACCTGGCCGGTTTTGGGATCGAGCCGGCCGAGATTCTGCTCGCCGAAGCTCGAATACCAGACCGTTCCGCCGTCATCGACGATCACGTCGTGCGGCTCGATCGTCTCGCGCGGCAGATCATACTCGGTATAGATGACGCGGGTGGCCACGCCGGTCGGGCGCGGCAGGGGTTTCAATTCGAAATTCCATTTGGGCTGCGAAGAGAGGTTGATGCTGGCGAGGTATTCGGCCGCCGCCCGGTAGACCTGTACGCGTTGATCACCCCGTTCCTCCATCAGGCGCTCGGCGCGGCGCAATTGCGGGTGCGCCGGAATGCTCTGGTTCACATAGCCCTGCATGCGCGGCAGAACCATCGTCAGGAAGTCGTCGGCGCTGTATTTCGAATTAAGCGGGCGCGCCAGCGTGTGACAGCCGACGCAATTGAGCAATTGCCCCTTCTGCGCGTCGGTGCCCGGCATGCTGGCGAGCCATTCGGCATTGGTCAGTTGCGCGGCAATATCCTCGGTCTTGCGCAAGGCGAGATCGGCGGTTGCGGTCTTGTCCGCTGCGATCAGAACCTGATCGGGACCGACGAGGTCGTAGCCGACAGCGCGAATGCGCAGGGAATACTGGCCCGGCTCGAGCCTGGCCGCCGGGAAGCTGTAGCGGCCGTCCTTGTCGCTCACCACTGTCAACGTAATGGTCGATCCGCTTCTCTTGGCGCTGACCAGGACGCCTTCCAGCGCCTCCTGCCCGGCGCTGACCTTGCCCGCCAGTGCGGGGGCCGCCTGCGCCGCCGATCGGCCCGTGCCCGCCAGCCACGCGGCGACCACGAGGCAAGCGATGCGCGTCACCATGGAAAGGCGCGACATGGCCACCTCCCGATTTTGCTTATTGTTGTTTGCAGCAAGGAGAGTGTAGAGGGCAGATTTAGGGAAGACTAGGGGCGCGCACGCCTATGGTATGCTGCCAAATCAGAGCGGCGCCTTCGCCGGGCCGGCCGGAAACAGGGGAGAAGACATGAGTATCGACCAGGCCAGGGACAGCCGCGCCAACGCGCCCGGCATCTTCGCGGCACTTTTCAGTAACGCCACCGTGGACCGGGTCTACGCACCCTACGGGCTTTTTCTGCTGCGCGTGGCGATCGGGTTCGACTGGATCGTCCACGCTTTCCTCAAGATCTCGCGCGGCATGTACACGCACGAGGCGCTCTTGGCGAAGAACGGCATCACCCCGTTGCTGGCGTGGCCGACGTTCAGCCTGGAAGTGATCGGCGGGGTGGCCATCCTGCTCGGCTGGTACACCCGCCAATGGGCGGGGTTCCTGCTG
Organism: Bradyrhizobium sp.; assembly: GCA_052143915.1. GTDB lineage: Bacteria > Pseudomonadota > Alphaproteobacteria > Rhizobiales > Xanthobacteraceae > Bradyrhizobium. Next base: position 667 of record JBKQRS010000115.1, on the reverse strand, counting down.
GTGTTTTTGGCGGTGGTGGTCTGGATCAAATGGCCGGTGGGCTGGGGATACTCCAACCCGGGCGGCGGCTGGGAATATCCGATGTTGTGGCTGGTGGCCCAGGCCTCGCTGGTGCTTGCCGGAAGCGGCGCCTTCGCGCTGCAGGCGACGCCGACCATCCCCGAATCCAAATAGGCAAGAGACCAGCGCGAGCGCGACGGATCGCGCCGGCCGCAGCGCTTGGGGCGCGTCGTCATCAATCGAGATTTGATAGATGCGGCTGGCTCGATGTCCGCTGCGTTCCCCCGAGTGACGGGTTCAAAAGAACCCGTCACTCGGCATGATGCCCTCAATCTGATCCCGGAGGTCAGTTGAACGGATAGTAGCGGAACGAGAACATCAGGATATTGTTGTTTGGCGTAAGCCCCTGGTTCGGCGTGCCGGTGGTTCCGGTGGGAACACCCTGGAATGCGGTCAGCCTCACATATTCGTACTGAAGGCCGTAGCGGACCCGCCCCAGATTGCCCTTGTAGGCGTCCTGCCAGAAGCCGATGGTGAACTCCTGGGCCTTCTGAACGTCGAACGTACAGGTCGTGCCCCCAATCGGCGTATTGTAGCCGCCCAGAGTGCCGCCGCCCAGGTTCTGGTTGAGACAACCGTTGTTGACGAAGTTCGCATTGCCCCATCC
>JBKQRS010000114.1:0-17679 GCA_052143915.1 Bradyrhizobium sp. | reverse complement strand
GGAATTGCCGCCTGTTAAGGGCCGCCTCTGACGTTTCCCTTTAACGGTCGCGTTGATGCGAGGTTGGGTTTGGAGGGTGGTTGAGACCGCTCACGGAGCGTGTTAGGTGATCAGCCGCGCGCGGGTGTAGCTCAATGGTAGAGCAGCAGCCTTCCAAGCTGAATACGAGGGTTCGATTCCCTTCACCCGCTCCAGCGCCCTTGCAAGTCAGTCCCGCCAAGTTCGTGCAAAATCCTGAAGGTTCAAAAATGGCCGAAGCCGACCTCGATGTTGTCATTCGGTCCATCGCGAAGAAGCAGCACAAGATCCTGATGGACGCTGCCAGGAAAAAGCACGCCCGGTTGATGGGGCTGGCCGCCAAGGCCAAGACCAAAGAGATCAAGGCGCGTTACAAAGAAACCGCCAAGACCACGCTGCTGCTGGCGACTGCGGCGGCAAGGCGGTTGCAGATCACGGCCGAGAATGCGGCCGACAGCTACGCGCGGGCGACGAAGAAAGCGGCGGAAGAGATCAAGGCGGCTGAAGAGAAGGCGGCCAAGAAGACTGCCGAAAAGAAGCCCGTCAAAAAGCAAAAGAGCTGACGGCGATCGTGTCTCAGACGGTGCTCGTCTGTGCGCTCCGCTTGCGCTATCCAATGCGTCAGGTCATTCACGTCGACGGCGGAAGGCATCGTTAGATGGCACACCCACCTCACCAGAAGGTCATCATCACCTGCGCGATCACGGGAAACCTGACGCGCCCTGACCAGTCGCCTTATCTGCCCATCACGCCGCAACAAATCGCCGACAGCGCGCTTGAGGCGGCTGACGCAGGCGCTGCGATCGCCCATATCCATGTGCGCGATCCCGAAACCGGCCGTCCCTCGATGGGAATCGATCTGTATCGCGACGTGATGGATCGCATCCGCGCCAAAAATCCAAAGTTGATCATCAACCTGACCACGGGGCCGGGCGGGCGGTTCGTGCCGTCGGAGGAAGATCCCAAGGTGGCCGGTCCCGGCACCACCTTGATGGCGCCCGAGAAGCGCGTCGAACACGTCGAAATCCTGCGCCCCGAAATTTGCACGCTCGATCTCAACACCATGAATTCGGGCGGCCAGGTCGTGATCAATACCCCCACCAACGTTCGCAAGATGGCGAACCGCATTCGCGCGGCCGGCGTCATGCCGGAACTGGAGCTGTTTGATTCCGGCGATTGCCATCTGGCGCGCGATCTGATCGCGGAAGGGGTGTTGCAGGGGCCGGGGCTGTTCTCACTGGTGCTCGGCGTCAAATACGGTTTTGACGCCTCGTCCGAAACCATGCTCTACGGCCGCGGCCTGCTGCCGCCGGGCGCGATCTGGACCGGTTTTGGCATCGGCCGCTCTGAATTCCCGATGGTGGCGCAGGCTTACCTGTTTGGCGGCCATGTGCGGGTGGGGATGGAGGACAATCTCTATCTGTCCAAGGGCGTTCTGGCCAAGACCAACGCCGAACTCGTGACCCACGCCGCCGCTATCCTGAAAAGCCTCGGCGCCGCGATAGCCTCGCCGAGCGAAGCGCGGGCGATGCTGGGGCTTTCGTAACCTTCAGCGGTGTGGCGCGGTGTGCCGCGCTGCGGCCGTCTCCAAACTCCTGCTCTCCACCGCGCGCCCCGTCAGCGCCGTCACCGACACCGCGACGATGCGCTCGATGACGCCGGTAACGTCGTTGAGATCGCACTTTCCTTCCGAGAGCTTGGTCAGCCGCTCGCTGTCGCGGATGGTCTGGTGTGCCATGGCGAGGGCAAAATGCAGGCCCCAATAGAGATCGACCTCGCTGCAATCGGGTAGCGATCGCCGCATCGCGCTGGCGAATTTCCGCAAATGATCGATTTCGCGATTCTTGATGCGGCGGATCGGCGGCACCGATTCGATCGAGGCGCGGATCATGAAGCGCGCCGCGGTCGAGCGCTCGTTCTCCGGGCCGAGACAGCCGCGCAGCGTCGGCCCCACCAGCGCGCGCAGGATGGCTGCGATCTCGGCGCGTCCGCCGCCGGCGGCTTCGGCCGCCTTCAATTCGTTGAGCCGCTGGCGGTTGGTGGCAAGGCTGCGGGTCACGAACAGTTCGGCGATCAGCTCATCCTTGGAGCCGAAATGATAGTTCACCGCGGCAAGATTGACGTTCGCCGCCGCGACGATGTCGCGCAGCGTGACGTCGGCGAAGCCGCGGTCGGCATAGAGCCGCTCGGCGGCGTCAAGGATCGAGGCCCGGGTCTGGTCTGACGCCATTTCATCACCCCGAGGGCAGGCATTGCAATTCAAACAGTTGTATGAAACTATGGTTTGAAGGCCGGAATGTCAATGCGCATGACGCATCGCCGCTCCGGTGCGCGGCCGGCCGGCGAATCCCGTGGTGCCGGCTCAAGCGATAAACGGTCTTGCAGTGAACCGGCGGCGGGGAGACAGTGCCGCCAACCATTTTCGTCCAATAAATGTGAGGAACGCCCAATGGACTTCAACATGTCGGATCGTCAGAAAGAATGGCTCAGCCGTGTGCAGTCGTTCATGACCAAGCATGTCCGGCCCGCGGTGCCGGTCTACCGCCAGCAGGATGAAGCCGGCCCGCGCTGGAAGGTGATCCCGATCGTCGAGGAGTTGAAGAAGAAGGCGAGGGCCGAAGGTCTCTGGAACATGTTCATGCCGCCGTCTTCGCATGAGGACGACGAATTCCGCGGCGCGGGATTGAGCAATCTGGAATATGCGCCGCTCGCCGAGGAAATGGGCCACATCGGCTGGGCCTCGGAAGTGTTCAACTGCTCCGCGCCGGATACCGGCAACATGGAAGTGCTGATGCGCTACGGCACCAAGGAGCAAAAGCGGCAATGGCTGCGGCCGCTGATGGAGGGCGAAATCCGTTCCGCCTTCCTGATGACCGAGCCGGCGGTCGCATCCTCCGACGCCACCAACATCGAAACCCGCATCGAGCGCGACGGCGATCATTACGTCATCAACGGCCGCAAATGGTGGTCGTCAGGCGTCGGCGATCCCCGCTGCAAGATTGCCATCGTGATGGGCAAGACCGACCCCAAGGCGCCGCGCCACCAGCAGCAGTCGCAGATCCTGGTGCCGCTCGACACCAAGGGCATCACGGTCGAAAAGCTGCTGCCGGTGTTCGGCTTCGACGACGCCCCGCACGGCCACGCCCAGGTCTTGATGGAAAATGTCCGGGTTCCCGCCAGCAACATCCTGCTCGGCGAGGGCAGGGGCTTTGAGATCGCGCAGGGCCGCCTGGGTCCCGGCCGCATCCATCACTGCATGCGCACCATCGGCAAGGCCGAGGAAGCGCTGGAGAAAATGGTGAAGCGGCTGTCCTCGCGCACCGCATTCGGCAAAAAGATCATCGAATATTCGATCTGGGAGCAGCGCATCGCGGAAGCCCGCACCGACATCGAGATGAACCGGCTGTTGTGCCTGAAGGCCGCCGACATGATGGACAAGGTCGGCAACAAGACCGCGCAGCTCGAGATCGCCATGATCAAGGTGGCGGCGCCCAACATGGCGTTGAAGATCATCGACCACGCGATCCAGGCGTTCGGTGCCGCCGGCGTCTCCGACGATGCAGGGCTGGCGCGGGACTACGCCTCGATGCGCACGATGCGCCTCGCCGACGGGCCGGACGAGGTCCACAACCGCGCCATTGCCAGACTTGAACTTCGGAAGTATGCAAACGCTCGCACTTCGCATTAAGCTGTTTGCGTCACGACCGGTCTTTGTTCCCTCATCCTGAGGAGCTTGCGTAGCAAGCGTCTCGAAGGATGCGGGCCGAAAGCGGGCCTCATGGTTCGAGACGGCGCCAAGCGCCTCCTCACCATGAGGGTTGATGACGCAGGGAGACGGGGGAGTCTGCAACAATGACCCTCCCCGAGAATATTGAGGGAGCGTCACGGTGGCCGAGGGCGTCAGGAGCGACGAGGAGTTTTCCGGCACCAAGCCGGTCGAGGAGCGGCACCGGATCGACGAGGCGCGCCTTGAAGACTGGATGCGCGACCACGTCGAGGGCTATCAGGGCCCGCTGACCGTCCTGCAATTCAAGGGCGGGCAGTCGAACCCGACCTACCGTCTCGACACGCCCACGCGATCCTACGTGATGCGGCGCAAGCCGTTCGGCAAACTGTTGCCGTCGGCGCATGCGGTCGATCGCGAATTCCGCGTCATCGCCGCGCTGGGCCGCCAGGGATTTCCGGTCGCCAAGGCCTACGCGCTATGCACCGACGACGCGGTGATTGGCGCGGCCTTCTACATCATGTCGATGGAAGAGGGCCGGGTGTTCTGGGACCCGACGCTGCCGAGCCAGACGCGAGAGGCGCGGCGCGCGATTTTCAACAGCAAGATCGAGACGCTGGCGAAACTGCACAGCTACGATCCGCAAGTGATCGGCCTCGGCGACTTCGGCAAGCCCGGCAATTATTTCGCGCGCCAGGTCGATCGCTGGACCAAGCAATACCGCGCTTCGGAAACGCAACATATTGCCGAAGTTGAAAAGTTGATCGAGTGGCTGCCGCGCACGGTGCCGAGCCAGGATCGCGTCTCGATCGTGCACGGCGACTATCGCCTCGACAACATGATCTTCCATGCCACCGAGCCGCGGGTGATCGCGGTGCTGGATTGGGAGCTCTCCACGCTCGGCGATCCCATGGCGGACTTCACCTATCTGTTGATGCAATGGACCATGCCGGGTCTCGCCAATGCCGACCTCAAGGCGCTGAACATTCCGAGCCTGGAAGAGGCCGCGCAGGTCTACTGCAACGTCACCGGCAGCGCGGTGCCGGACCTGAACTGGTATTTTTCCTACAATCTGTTCCGCCTCGCCTGCATCACCCAGGGCATCGCCGGGCGCATCCGCGACGGCACCGCGGCGAGCGCCAAGGCGATGGAATCGGCGGCGCGCACCGTGCCGCTGTCCAAGGCCTCCTGGGACTACGCGCAAAAGGCGGGGGCGGTGTAACCGCCTTCGCTGCGCTATCGCGGTCACTGCGGTTTGCAGGGTCTCGATCGGATCACGCCGGAAGCCGCCGAGGCCGACAAAGCCCCGCAAGGTTTTCAGGAAGGCCGCGTGCGCGCCCCTGATCGCCTTGCGGCTTGTCGGTCTTGCCGTCGCCGCCCCGGCTGAACTTTCCCCGACTGCGCTTTTAACCCGCAACCGCCGCGCGGGCTCACTTCCAGTTGGCGCGCTGCCGAACCGCCAGACTCGCTGCGGATGCTTCCTCCATCAGCTTGCCGGTATCGATGACGGTCAACTTGCCGTTGCGCTTGAGGATGCGGCCGTCGACCAGGACGGTGTCGACATTGGAGGCTTGCGCGGAATCGACGAGCATGTAGGCCGGTTCGGTGAACGGCCCGATATTGACGGCGCTTGTGCCGACCATGATGATGTCGGCCCGCTTGCCTTTCTTGAGCGATCCGGTGCGGTCGGCGAGGCCCAGCGCCTTCGCGCCCTCGATGGTCGCGAGCTCGAGCATCCGCCGTGCCGGCAGTTTGAACTCGCTTTCGCTGCGGCCGTTCTCGAGATTTTGCGCCAGCTTCATGATCCCGAACATGTCGGCATTGCCCGTCAATGGCGTGGTGTCGACCGACAGCGCCAGATTGACCTTGTGGTCGAGATATTCGGCGATCTTCGTCAAGCCAAAACCGATGCGCAGTTCGGACGCCGGCGAAATGCTGACGGAGGCGCCGGCGGCGGCGAGGATGTCCATTTCCTCCGGCGAGGTATGGATGGCGTGGATGACCTGCAGGCCGTTGAAGACATAGCCGAGCTTGTGCAGCGCGAGGATGTGCCCGGTGTCGAACCGGGTGGAGTTGAGATGGACGGAGACCGGCAGGTCGAGCTTGCGTGCGGCTTCATACTCGACGCGGTACATCTCGGGCGACAGCGGCCGCAATTCCATCTTGCCTTCGGCGTTCGGCAGCGCGGCCTGTACCCCGCGCCAGGCCAGCCCGAGCGTCAGCAGGCCTTCGTTCGACAGGCTCGCCCAGTCGCCATGCATGCGCGCGAGGTCGGCGACATTGATCGGCTGGGTGAGGGGCGTCGAGCGCGCCGGGCCGTAGGAGAAGCGGCCGCGCAGCCCGCTCTCCTGCAGGGCCCTGAGATCTTCGACCGCGTGATCGTGGCTCATGACGTTATGGCACCAATTGTGCACCGTCGTGATGCCCGAATGCAGCGCTTCGGCCGAAGAGAGCAGGGTGCCGCAATACATGTCGCGCGGTGTGTAGACCTTGCCGAGCGCGGTGGTCATCGGGAAATAGCCGTGGGCGCGGTCGTCCCCGGACATGTTGCGCAACAGCGTGGTCCACATGTGCCAGTGGGTGTCGATCAGGCCTGGCATGACGATGAAGCCGCGCCCGTCGATCACTTCCGCGCCCGGGCTTAAGAGTTCGGTGCCGATATCGACGATCGATCCATTGTCGACATGCACGTCGCCTTTCGGCAGATCGGCCTGGCCCGGCTCCATGGTCATGACGTAGGCGTCGCGGATGACGACATGGCCGCGCGCCGGCAGCGGGGCGACCGACGGCGAGACCGCCGCATGCGCGCTCATCCCGAAACCGCGCATCGCGCCGAGCGCCGCAACGCCGCCGAGAAATGTGCGGCGGCGGATGCCGATATCGCTGGTCATGAATCCTCCCCTGACGGCGAATTGTTTGCTCGCATCTTGGGCGGCGCGGCGCGATTGGGCAAGGGCAATGGGGAGGGTGTGGCGATTGTTGGCATCCGCAGTTGCGGCACCTATAGTTGCCCGATCAAGAGCTTTGGGGAATGAGGATTCATGCGGGTTTCAATCATCACCGGAGGCGGGTCCGGGATCGGCGCTGCGGTCGCGCGCCGGTTGGCGGGGCGGGATGCGTGCCTGATGCTGCATGGACAGGGCAGCGACGCCGCAGGGCTCGAACGACTGAAAGCGGTCGCCACCGACTGCGAGCGCGCCGGCGCCAGGGTCGCGTGCAGCACGGGCGACCTCGCCAATGCCGGAACGGCAGCCGAGCTGGTTCGCGCGACGCGCGCGGCGTTCGGCAGCGTCGATGCGATCGTCCATGCCGCGGGGTTTGCGGATCGACGTGATTTCCAGCGGCTGCCGCGCGCGGCGCTTGAACGCTCCTTTGCGGTGATGGCCATCGCGTTTCATGAGTTGGCGGCTTCCGCGCTGCCGGATCTGGCGCGGGGATCGCACGGACGCGCCGTCGCGATCTCCAGTTTCGCGGTGCACCGGTTTGTGCCCGGTGCGACCTATCCTGGGTCGGCGGCGGCCAAGGCTGCGCTCGAGGTGCTGGTCCGCTGTCTTGCGATCGAACTCGCGAACTCCGGCGCGACGGCCAATGTCGTCGTGCCCGGCTATACCCGCAAGGACGCCGGACTGATGGGGGCATTGGATCAGCAGAGCTGGCAATTGGCCGCCAAGGCCAATCCGCTTGCCCGACTGGCCGAACCCGACCAGGTGGCAGCGACGGTCGCCTTTCTATTGTCGCCCGAGGCTGGGCACATCACCGGAGTTCTGTTGCCGGTCGATGGCGGCCTGACACTGATGTAGTGTTTCTGCGGTGAGGGCGATGTAGCGTGACGGGTCAAACAGTTGATGTCATCGTGCTGGGCGCCGGCATCGTCGGCGTGTCCGCAGCCTATGCCGCGCGGCAACGCGGCCTGTCGGTCGTCCTGATCGATCGGCGCGAGCCCGGCGGTGAAACTTCCTATGGCAATGCCGGCATCCTCTCCAGCGGCTCGATCTTGTCGCTCAATCAGCCGTCGCTGTGGCGTGCGCTGCCAGCCTACATGACTAACCGGCACGCGGCGCTGCGCTGGGATCCTGTCTGGGCTATCCGGAACATCGACTGGCTCCTCCGCTTCCTGGGCAATGCGGCACCGTCTCGTGTCAATCCGCGGGCGGAAGCCCTGCACGGGCTGATCGGCGCGTCGTTGAAGCTGCATCGGGAATGGATCGTGAAAGCGGATGCGGCGCAGCGCATCCGCGAAACCGGCTGGCTGAAGGCCTGGCGCAGCGACGGCGTCGCCGCAGCGAAGCGGGAGCAGGCTTTGCTGACTGAATACGGCATCGCCAGCCAGCTGCTCGACCGCCAGGCGATTTCCGCGCTCGAGCCGAATATTCTGCCCGTCTACAAGGTTGGCCTGTTGCACACGCAGACGGCATCGGTCGATTCGCCGGGCGCCGTGGTCAAGGCCTATGCGCGGATGTTCGCGGGCGCCGGTGGCGAGATTCGTCAGTCGGAAATCTGGGCGATTGTGCCGGACGGCGAGGGCTGGCGCGTGGTGCTCGCCGATGGCGGGATATCGGCGCGCCATGTCGTGGTCGCGCTGGGACCGTGGTCTGCGGACCTGTTGCGGCCGCTCGGCTATCGTGTTCCCCTGGCCTTCGAACGCGGCTACCATCGAGAATTCACGCCGAATCCGGCACGTTCATTGCAGCGTCCGATCCATGACGCCGAAGGCAGCTTCCTGATGACGCCGATGGAGCAGGGCATCCGTGTCACCACCGGGGTCGAGCTGACCGCCCGCGATGCGCCCTCATCGCTCGCCCAGCTCGATTCCGTGGTGCCGGCCGCGCGTGGCGTGGTCGAATTTGGCGAGGCGGTCGGCGAACCCTGGCGCGGGGCGCGGCCGACGCTGCCCGACAGCTTACCCGTGATCGGACCTGCGCCACGGCATTCCGGTCTCTGGCTGTCGTTTGGCCACCAGCACATCGGCTTCACGACGGGTCCCGCAACGGGAGCTGCGATCGCAGCGATGATCGCGGGAGCGCAGCCAGCCTTCGCCGCCGCGCCGTTTTCGCCCGGCCGCTACCTCTGATGGCCGGCAAAGGGCAAACAACAGGGTCGTACTAAAGGGCGATGGCATCGGATCGAATCGCTATCGCACTTTAGATTTTTGTTTGAGCATGATCTTTTCGGAAAACCGGTATCCACTTTTCCGGATCATGCTCTAAGCGGGAGCAGACATGCACTACGTTTGGGATTTCGCGATCCTCGGCAAATACAGCCACCTGTTCTGGCTCGGGCTCGGCTGGACCATGGCCTACACGATCGGCACCATTTTTCTCGGGACCGTGCTCGGCTTGGTCGTCGGCATCCTGCGGCTCGGGCGCTGGCCCGTGATCGATTGGCTCCTGCTGGCCTATATCGAGCTGTTCCGCTGCACGCCGCTCCTGGTTCAGATCATCTGGTTCTACTACGCTTTTCCGGTCGTCATCGGCGTGAATATCCCGGCGCATGTCGCCGCCGTCACCGTGCTGTCGCTTTATGGCGGGGCGTTTTATGCCGAGATCGTTCGCGGCAGCATCGAGAGCGTGCACCGCGGGCAGTGGGACGCCGCGCGGGCGCTGGGCCTGTCTCCGCTGCGCGTGCTGAGGCTGGTGATCCTGCCGCAGGCGCTGAAACCGATGCTGGCGCCCTACGTCAACCAGTCGGTGACGCAGTTGAAGAACACCTCGCTGGTGTCCGTGATCGCCGTTCCCGACCTCGTCTACAACGCAACCCTGATCAACGCCGATACCTATCGGCCGCTGGAGGTGTATACGATCGTGGCGCTGATCTACTTCGCGATCCTGTTCCCGGCCACCCTGGTTGCGCGGAGGTTCGAGCGCGGCATGACCTACGACAAGGCTTGACCCGGCGAACCGATGTAATTGTTACCCTCTCTCACAAGGGGAGAGGGCGCAGTAACCGATACGGTTCGAAAACCCGCGTCAGATATTGAGTTCGACCGGCACGTCTTCCGGCTTCACGCCGGCAAGCGACAGCCCCTTGACGAACCATTCGCGCATCTGCCCGATGCCGCGGTTGTAGTCGACCCACACCGACAGGAAATCGCGCCAGCGCTTGTCCGGCTCGCGCCGGACCGCCATGCTGGAGGGAATGGCGACCGAGGGCGATTGCAGGATCTTGTAGGTGCCGAGGTTCGGGTTCTTGGCGATCGCCGTCAGGCCGAGCACCAGCGCATTGACCACGCAATCGACCCGCCCCGACGACATCTCGAGCATCACCTCGTCGCGCGACTTCAGCGACTTGATCGTCGCATTCGGCGCGAAGCGGCGGGCGACGGCCTCGTTGGCGGAGCCGACGTCGACCGCGATCCTGACCTCGGGCTTGCTGATGTCCGCCCAGGTTTTGGCTTCCAGTCCCTTCCTCAGCATGGCGCCGAAGGGATGCGGGAATACGGTGGCGGTGAAATCAACCACCAGTGCCCGCTGCGGGGTCGGATTGAGGGCAAAGCCGAGGTCGATCTTGTTGGCCTGCAAATCGAGGATCGAGTTGCCATAGGTCGATTCGGTGTATTCAAGCTGGACGTCGAGCAGCTTGGCGATGTCGTTGGCCATCTCGATCGCAAAGCCGGACCATTTTCCGGTGGCGAGGTCCTTGTTGAAATAGGGCAGCTCTCCCGGCAGCACCGCGATGCGCAGCACCTTGTTGGCGCGGATGCGATCGAGCGTGTTATCCGGGCTGCCTTGCGCCGATGCCGGGCTCGCAAGGGTGGAGGCCAGCGCCGCGCCGCTGCCGATCGCCAACGCGTAACGCAGCGCCTCGCGGCGATCTTCCGAAACCTTGCCGTCGTCCGATGTGGTCACACGTGCCTCCTCAACCAGTTCGGCCAAGCCTAGCGTGCGCATCGTGACGCAGCAATAGCGCGAGGGTTGTGCCCGCCACCGACGTTCGGTGGAAGCGTTTTTTCGATTGACGCGGGTAACAACTGCGATCCCGGGATCGTCTCTACCGGAGGGGCGGCAAGTCGCTGTCAGTGTCGTCCTGGCGAACCGGTTTCGAAAGGGAAGACCCATCCATGACCATCGGCATACGCATCGCGGCTGGAATTTCGGCTACCGCTTTTTCGCTCAGCCTGGTGGTCGCGCCCGCTGCCTTCGCCGGGGATCCCATGAAGCAGGACATCGACTTCAAGAACGGCGTGTCCGGGGACGATGGCGTGAAGAAGGGTACAACGAAGGACCCGATCAAGAAGGACGACAGGATGAAAAAATACGGGTTGTCGAAATAGAGGTCGGCAGCAGCGCTGCAGGTTCACCTTGCCGATATCAGTTTGCCTTTTGGCGCTTTCCGCGTGTCGATGATTTCGCGAGCTTTTCCGCGCAAACCTCCCGAACGCATCGACGTAGCCAGCGATGCGCCGGATCGGCGTCCAGCCGCGGATGCCAGAGCATTGAAATCGTGACCTCCGGCGTGGAGACCGGAAGAGGAAAACTGTGCATTCCGGCGCGGAGGGCTCCCGCGTGCCGTTCGGGAACGCTGGCGATCAGGTCGGAGGCCCGGGCCAGCGCCAGCGCCACCGAAAATCCACCGACGATCGTGACGATCTCGCGCTCCAGCCCGAACGGCTTCAAGGCTTCGTCAATCGGTCCTTTGTCGAGACCCCGCCGCGAAACGACGATGTGCCTGCCGGCCGCATAACGAGACGGGGTGATCTTGCCCTGGCTCAGCGGGTGCCCCTTTCGCACGACGCCGATGAAGCGATCCCGGAACAAGGCTTGCATCCGCACTTCCGGACCAGTGGTCTTGCCCACAACGCCCGTTTCCAGATCGACGGTCCCGTCGCGAAGTGGCGCACTGTCCTTGTTTGGCTTTTGCACAAAGCGCAGCCGCACGCCGGGAGCTTCCGCCTCGATGCGAGCAATGAGGTCCGGCCCGAAGGTCTCCACGAAGCCTTCGTTGGTCCGCAGCGTGAACGTTCGGACCAGCCGTTTGAGATCGAGCTTCTCGGCGGGGCGCAGAACCGCTTCTCCGTCCTGCACGAGCTGACTGACCCGCCCGCGGAGTTCGAGCGCGCGGGGCGTGGCAACGAGACCGCGTCCGGCCCTGACCAGCAGCGGATCGCCGGTCGTCGCACGCAATCGCGCCAGCGCCCGGCTCATCGCCGACGGGCTAAGCCGCAACCGTTGGGCTGCGCGCGCCACGCTGCCCTCCGCGAGCAGCACATCAAGGGTGGCAAGCAGGTTGAGATCGGGCTTCGACATGCTCCGACCATAGCTGAATGTGATGTGGCGTCAAATGCACGAATGAAGTGCAAATCGTGCGCCTTCCGCCATGTGTGCGAACCACTATCCTTACCGACGAAGTTTGAACGCCCTGCATCGGCGCCGAATAGAAGGGAAACAACATGGCCAGGAATTCGCTGGAGACATTGATTGAAGGCGGGCGTCTTGACCGTGAAGGCGGCGGCGTGACCAGGCTCAAATTGACGGTCGCATGCGACGACCACGATTACCCCCGTCGCGCTGACATGAAGCCCATCATGGCAGCACGAGATGAGGCAGCCGCCGGGAGCGCAGAACGGACACCCTCGGTTCGATGGGCGCTCGCCAGCCTTTCGCTATCCATGTTGCTGTCCTCGCTCGGCACCAGCATCGCCAATGTTGGGTTGCCGACGCTGGCGCAGGCCTTCAACGCCTCCTTCGGGCAGGTCCAGTGGATCGTGCTGGCCTATCTCCTCGCCATCACCACCCTGATCGTCAGCGTCGGACGGCTCGGTGACATCATTGGCCGCCGACGGCTGCTGCTGGCCGGAATTGTCCTGTTCACGGTGGCGTCAAGTCTGTGTGGCGTCGCGCCCGCGCTCTCGCTGTTGATTGCCGCCCGGGCCGCGCAGGGCCTCGGAGCAGCCATCATGATGGCCCTCGCCATGGCCTTTGTCGGTGAGACGGTTCCGAAGGCAAGGACCGGCAGCGCCATGGGGCTGTTAGGGACGATGTCCGCGATCGGCACCGCTCTCGGTCCATCGCTCGGCGGCGTTCTGATCGCCGGGCTGAGTTGGCAGGCCATATTCCTCGTCAACGTACCGCTCGGCATCGTGACTTTCCTTCTCGCGCATCGTTACCTGCCGGTTGATCGCCGCGCGCCAGGGACGGATCGGGCCGGCTTTGACCCTATCGGCACGCTGCTGCTTGCGCTGACGCTCGCGGCCTATGCACTTGCGATGACGATGGGGCGCGGCCGTTTTGGTCCGCTCAACCTGGCCCTGCTGCTGGCTGCGGTCTTCGGAGCAGGCTTCTTCGTGATCGCCGAGGCGAGAGCCGCATCACCCTTGATCTGCCTGGCGCTGTTCCGCGATCCGGTGCTGGGCACGAGCCTTGCCATGAATGCGCTGGTCTCGACGGTGATGATGGCGACGCTGGTGGTCGGGCCGTTCTATCTCTCCCATGCGCTCGGGCTCAACGAGGCTGTTGTTGGAATCGTTATGTCGATTGGCCCAATTATTTCCGCACTGAGCGGTGTCCTGGCCGGTCGTCTTGTCGATCGCTGGAGCGCGCCGTTCATGATCATCGCCGGACTCATCCAGATGGCGGCTGGCTCATTGGGTCTGTCCTTGATTCCGGCGACATTCGGCATTGCCGGCTACATTGCTGCCGTTGCCGTCTTGAGCCCCGGTTATCAGCTGTTCCAGGCAGCCAACAACACCACCGTTATGATGAATGTCAGCCCGGAGCAGCGGGGCGTCATTTCCGGCATGCTCAACCTGTCGCGCAATCTCGGGCTCATCACGGGGGCGTCCGTGATGGGCGCGGTGTTCGCGCTCGCAACGGCGACGACCGACGTCACGACGGCGCGTCCGGAGGCTGTCGCCACCGGCATGATGATGACGTTCGCGGTGGCGGCCATTCTGATCGTGGTCGCCCTTGCCATCGCGGTTGCAGGCCGTGCGCTCGCAACACGCGCTTCGGCCTAGAGCGAGACGACTTTTCGTTGAATCGTCGTCTCGCTCTATCTTTTTGTTTGAGCATGATCTCCGCGCAATAGCCAAGGGAAAACCGCCTCGCACTTTTCCGGATCATGCTCCAGCTAAGCGGCACGCTCTGGGCTTGCCTGAAGATCGGCTGCCGTCGCAGGATTACAGCCCCGGTCGGACTTCAACGGCTCGGATTTCAAATGGAGGCTCGGCCGTAGCCTAGCCTCCATTGCCACTGCCGTTGCCGTTCTCGGCTTCCTCGCCGATGTGTTCGACCGACACCACGTGCTCGTCTTCGGCGGTGTCGAACACGATGACGCCCTGGGTCGAGCGACCGGCGATCCGGATACCCTCGACCGGGCAGCGGATCAGTTGACCCTTGTCCGTCACCAGCATGATCTGGTCGGAGTCCTCGACCGGGAATGACGCCACCAGCTTGCCGTTGCGGTTATTGACCGACATCGCCACGATGCCTTTGCCGCCGCGTCCGGTGGTCCGGTATTCATAGGATGACGTGCGCTTGCCGTATCCGTTCACCGAAACCGTCAGCACCACCTGTTCCTGCGCTGACATCTCGACATAGCGTTCGGAACTGAGCTGAATGGTGCTGGCCATCTCCTCGGCGTCGGCCTCCGGAGCCTCCTCGGCTGCGCCCTCGCCGGCCACGGCACGGCGCATTTTGAGGTAGGCGGACCGCTCATCCGACGTCGCCTCGACATGGCGCAGGATCGCCAGCGAAATGAGCTTGTCGCCTCCGGGCAGCGCGATGCCGCGCACGCCCATCGAGGTGCGCCCGGAAAATACCCGCACGTCGGTGACGGCAAAACGGATGCACTGGCCGCCGGCGGCGGTCAGCAGCACGTCGTCGTGTTCGGTGCAGATCTGCACGTCGACAATCGCCTCGTCGTCGTCGAGCTTCATGGCGATAATGCCGGAGCGCCGCACGTCGACAAAATCGGACAATTTATTGCGGCGGACGTTGCCGCCGGTGGTCGCGAACATCACGTCGAAATTGCCCCAGGAGGATTCATCCTCCGGCAACGGCATGATGGTGGTGATGCGCTCGCCCTGCTCCAGCGGCAGGATGTTGATCAGCGCCTTGCCGCGTCCGTTCGGCGGCGCCACCGGCAGCCGCCAGACCTTTTCCTTGTAGACCTGTCCGCGCGAGGAGAAGAACAGCACCGGCGTGTGGGTCGAGGCCACGAACAGCCGGCTGACGAAATCCTCGTCGCGGGTCTGCATGCCCGCCCGACCCTTGCCGCCCCGCCGCTGCGCGCGATAGGCCGACAGCGGCACGCGCTTGACGTAACCGGCATGGGAGACCGTCACCACCATGTCCTCGCGCTGGATCAGGTCTTCGTCCTCGACCTCGTCTTCCTGCTCGATGATGACGGTCTTGCGGGGGGTTGCGAATTCCGACTTCACCTCGGCAAGCTCGGTCTTGATGATGGCCTGGACGCGCGCGCGGGAACGCAGGATGTCGAGGTAGTCGGCGATCTCGACGGCCAGCTTGTCGAGTTCCTCGCCAATCTCCTCGCGGCCGAGTGCGGTAAGCCTCGCTAGCCGCAGTTCGAGAATGGCCTTGGCCTGCTCCATCGACAGCCGTGCGGTGCCGTCCTCGGCGAGCCGGTGGCGGGGATCGTCGATCAGCGTGATCATCGCCGCGACGTCCTTCGCCGGCCAGTCGCGCGACATCAGGGTTTCGCGCGCGGTATTGGGATCGGGCGAAGTGCGGATCACGTGAATGATCTCGTCGATATTGGCAACCGCAATGGCAAGCCCAACCAGGATGTGGGCGCGATCGCGGGCCTTGTTGAGCAGGAACTTGGTGCGACGCGTTACCACCTGCTCGCGGAAGGCGATGAAGACCGTCAGCAGGTCCTTCAGATGCATGGTCTGCGGCCGGCCCGAATCGAGCGCCAGCATATTGGCGGCAAAATTCGTTTGCAGCGGCGTGAAGCGATAGAGCTGATTCAACACCACTTCCGCCATGGTATCGCGCTTCACTTCGACAACGACGCGGTAGCCGTCGCGGTCGGATTCGTCCCGCAGAGCCGTAATGCCCTCGATCTTCTTCTCACGTTGCAATTCGGAAATGCGCTCGACCATGGTGGCCTTGTTCACCTGGTAGGGAATTTCCGAGATGATGATGGCTTCGCGGTCCTTGCCGAACGCCTCGATCCTCACCTTGCCGCGCATCACGATCGAGCCGCGGCCAAGGTGATAGGCCGAACGGATGCCCTGGCGGCCGAGGATGATGCCGCCGGTCGGAAAATCCGGTCCGGGAATGATGTTGATGAGTTCGTCGATCGAAAGCCCGGGATTGTCGATCAGCGCGACGCAGGCGTCCACCACTTCGCCGAGATTGTGCGGCGGGATGTTGGTGGCCATGCCAACGGCGATGCCGCCGGCGCCGTTCACCAGCAGATTGGGAAATTTGGCCGGAAGAACGCTGGGCTCGCTCTCGGAGCCGTCATAGTTCGGCTGGAAATCGACGGTGTCCTTGTCGATATCCCCAAGCACCGCGAGCGCCGATCGCGTCAGGCGCGCTTCCGTGTATCGATACGCCGCCGGAGGATCGCCATCGACCGAGCCGAAATTGCCTTGCCCGTCGATCAGCTTCACGCGCATGGAAAAATCCTGCGCCATCCGGACCATCGCATCGTAAATCGACTGGTCGCCGTGCGGATGATACTTACCGATCACGTCACCGACGACGCGGGCGGACTTCACGTACTTTTTGTCCGGCGTGTGACCTTGCTCGTACATCGAGTACAGGATGCGGCGATGAACAGGCTTCAGACCGTCCCGCGCATCGGGCAACGCACGCGACACGATCACGCTCATGGCGTAATCGAGGTAGGAGCGCTTCATCTCGTCGAGGATGGAAACGGGACGAATATCGGAAGGCGCCGGTGGCTCTCCGGGCTTCTTATCTTCGGGGTCAGACAAGGGGGGAATCCGGTCAGTTCTGGTTGAGAATCATATAGCTCATTGGGTGCGCCGAAACCACCATTAACTGGGTGGCCGCAGCGGATTTTCCCTTCGTTTTTCCAGAGACTTAGATGGCTGCGCGGACGCCTTCTCGCGCTCCATATAATCCGCCCTCGGAACCGCCGCGAGCGGTGCTCTTTCCCGGCGTCGAAACGGCTCCCGCGGGAGGTCGCAGGTCCGATCTTTACTGGCCGAACACCACCGCATGCATGATCCGCCCCGGCAGCAGCGTGAACAGGCCCGCGATCACCAGCGCACCTGAGAAAACCGAGATCATGATGCGGCGATGATCTGCGACGCGGTGGTGATGCGCCTTCCAGACGGCCAGCGGAACGCTGATGAGCACAAGGATCGAAAGCAGATGGATCGGGCTCCAGGGGCCCAGGAGCCTGATCTGATGGATCCAGAACGAACTGATCGCCACCGACAGCATTAGTAAGACCCAGATCCAGCCCATCGTGCGATGAGGCAGGGTTCCTTTGGGCGCAGCCAACTGGACGACGCCAAGCGCAAACGCGGTCATGGCCGCAAAGGCGTGGATTGGAATCGCCGGGGCGGCATCCAGCAGAGGCGCGAGATTCATCGGCAGCGCTCTTCACGCGCCACAGGAAGCCGACCCCAGTTAGGCCGTGACTCCATGGGCTTATGAACTATTTTCAGGGACTTGCCTTAAGCCGATCATCAAAACGGAATATCGTCGTCCATGTCGCTGTTGCGGGCGCCGGCGGCAACCGCGCGACGCGGCGCGGCACTCGAAGGCCCGCTGACGCCGAAATCGCCGCCTTGATCATCGGATCCGAAATTGCCGCCGCCGCCGCTGCGACCGTCGAGCATAGTCAGGTTCGAGTTGAACCCTTGCAGCACCACCTCGGTCGAATACTTCTCGGCGCCGCTCTGATCGGTCCATTTGCGCGTCTGCAACTGGCCCTCGACGTAGACCTTCGAGCCCTTCTTGCAATATTGCTCGACGACCCGGCCGATGTTCTCGTTG